>JABGVY010000066.1 GCA_018645845.1 Gammaproteobacteria bacterium
AACGGCCAGATGGAGTTTTTACGACCCCAGGCCAGCATGTCTTCAAGGTTTGTCATCACAAGGTTGCGGCGGAGATGTTCGTCCAGCGCAGTATCGACAACGGGGATAGTGGGTTCGGCCGGGGTGAGGCTCCATTCCATGCTCAGTTCTCCAGCTTTTGAAGTGTGAACCCGGCGGGCAGTTCCTTGCGGGTTTTAACACCCCAGTCGAGTGCACCGGACTTCCATTCGTAGATGAGTGCGACGACAAGAATGAAAATAAAAACAGCGATGGCCAGGAACCCGAATACACCGAGTTCATAAAATGCGACGGCCCAGGCAAAGATGAATACAGTTTCCAGGTCAAAGATCACGAAGAATATGGCGACCAGGTAGAACTCGACTGAAAGAGGCATCTGGGCAGAACCAATGTGCACAACGCCGCTCTCAAAAGGCTCAGCCCTTGCTTTTTCCATAGGCGAGCGTTCGCCGATCAAAGCAGACAACATAAGAATGATGCCGACCAAAGCAAGAATCGAGACAAAATAGAGAACCAAGGGCCAGAGAGACGACTCAGTCATAACTCACCCAGAACAAAATCGCGTAGCAGGACTACTCGCAACGAGCTACGGCGATTGACAACACTCGTAAGCATGGCCATCTCCTGTTGAAGATCGCCGACTACTACTGAGATTTACTCAATGCCGGTATTCTAAAATGTACTCTTGTAAATCCTCGAACGCAACCGTAAGAATGAAATGAGTTATTTCGAACAGCCGAATTCGCTATTTCCGATTGCTGCGCAAGTGCCTCTGCGACTAAGACTCATTCGTTAAGCGCCCGCGCATACCGCGCCGCATTTTCACCCGCTAGTTTCCCAAAAACGAGACAAGGCCCGAACGATCCACCACCACCAATGTATCTATCCCCGTGCAGGTTGCCGATGGTCTCGCCGGCGGCGTACAGCCCGGGTATGGCTTTCTCCTGCTTGTTCATCACAGCAGTATCTGCGCTGACCCGCACGCCGGTGCCGGTCCAGCAAACAATGGCAGGCCGGATCTCGACGCCATAGAACGGAGCGTGCGTAACGGACTGCAGGCCCTGGGTCTTAAAAAAAGCTGTATCCGAACCCGAGGCAACATCATTGTTATATTTTTCCACTGTGCCCAGTAATCCGCCAACGTCAACCTGCATCGCTGCCGCCAGGTCTTCTAATGTTTGTTCGCGTAAGATGCGACCTTCCTCAGCTTTTTGGTGCAGTACTTCACTCACCCAGTTTGCCTGTGAAATCGGGCCAGGCTTCGCCGCGGTGCGAGCCGTTTCATCGAATACAGCAAAAGCGTGACCACCCTCGTTCTGAATCAGTCCACCCAGCACAGTGTAGGGTGCAGACTCGTCGGTGAAACGACGGCCCTGTTTGTTCACCAGAATAAGCCATCCAGGCAACAGAACCTCAAGGTCCCTGCCGAAACCTGGTGTCACCAGTAACAGGCCTCGATCATGGCCGTCGACAGCCGCGCCTACCGATTCCCCGAGTACAATGCCGTCGCCCTGGGCACCATCACTGCCGATATACCAGCGCCAGTCTTCGGTTGCGTGAGCCTGCGGGTAGTATTTTGCAATCATCTCTGGGTTCGCACCAAACCCACCGGTAGCCATGATGACAGCGCCACAAGTGGCCTGGTCATCGCCAATGCTGATCCCATTTACCCGTCCATCTTCGTCGGTTAACAGCGCGCTCACCCGTGAATTCAAAACGATTTCGACACCTTTGTGGCTGCGGTGACCATCAAGGACGTTCACCACTTCCTGGCCGCCGCCTTCCGGCTGATGGCCGCGCGGAGTTGAACCAACACCGGAAGGATAAACACCTTCTTTGGCAAATTTGACCCCAAGGTTCTTTACCCACTCGAAGGTTGGTGCGCTTTGATCGCAGTACTGGCGAACCACGGCAGGGTCAACCAGCCATTGGTTGAGTGTCATGTAGTGTTCAAACATGGCGCCCGGGGTGTCGCCAACCACACCAGCTTCTTCCTGTACAGAAGTGCCAGCAGCATAGAAATGTCCGCCGCTCAGACGTGAAGAACCACCGACCTGTTTGTCACCTTCGACGATCAACACACTGGCGCCTTCATCAGCTGCAGCAACAGCAGCCGATAAACCGGCGGCTCCCGAACCAATGACGATGACATCGTAGTCTCTATCCATTCGAGCAATATAGTGTATTTACCAAGCTCCCGTCATCCCGTTTCCTCACCCAGTGTTCAGCCATTTTATCCCTGTGTGATAAACCTCTGGCGCTCACATGGCGTGAGCGTGGACAGCTAGAGAAACCCGGCGCCTTGATGTTACGATTGCGACCTGATTTTTCGAGAACTCAATCATGCGACTTAAAGGGTTAAATTGCGTAGTCACCGGCGGCTCCAACGGCATAGGCGCAGCAACGGTCCGCCGCTTCGTCGCTGAGGGCGCAGAAGTACTCATCGTTGACCGCGACCTTGACGCGGCCAATGTCCTGGCGCAAGAGTTGGGTGATGCCGTATCTGCCGTAAAGTGCGATGTTCGCCTTGAGGAAGAAATTAAGGCTGCGGCAGAATCGGCTTATAAGAAGTGGGATCACATCGACGTCCTGGTCAATAACGCAGGCTCTGAACTCAACCGTTCCTATGATGAGACAACGGTCGACGAATGGGATCGGGTGTTGGATACAGATCTCAAAGGTCCGTGGCTGGTCTGCAAACATTTTCTGCCACCCATGGTTGAACGTGGGTCCGGTAGTGTCATCAATATATCGTCCTTAAATGGACTGGTTGGATTTCCACTTTCCACAGCATACGGCAGCGCCAAGGGTGGTCTGGTGGTTTTTACCCGGGATATGGCTATTGAGTTGGCTAACACCGGCGTCAGGATTAACTGTGTATGTCCGGGTGTTATTGATACTGGCATGATGGAAAGGTGGACGGACCTGATGCCAGATAAAAGTGAGGCAAAAGACATGCTAAAAGGCACCATGCCTATTGGTCGTATGGGTACCGCTGACGAAGTGGCTGGTGCGATTTTCTTTTTTGCCTCTGCCGACTCCAGTCTGTGTCAGGGTTCGGTGCTTAGTGTAGATGGTGGGTTTACTGCCCAGTAAAGAATCAGGCTATACGGGTATTTCGTTTGTGCCGGCATGTCAGTATTGTAAGCATTTAAATTGAGAAAATTGAGGATAGAGAATGTCTGATCCGTTTCGGTTGGATGGCAAACGCGCGGTGGTAACTGGCGCAGGTAAAGGTATTGGTCGTGGTATTGCTTTGCAGCTGGCAAGGGCAGGGGCGGACCTGGTGATTAGTTCGAGAACCCAGGAAGACCTGGATAGCCTTGCGATTGAAATTGAATCGTTAGGGCGACAGGCCACCAAAGTCGTTGTTGATGTGACTAACACCGCAGAGGTTGAAGATCTTGCGGCCCTGGCAGTCGCTGAAGGTGGCATCGACGTTTGGGTGAACAACGCAGGAGGTCTGCCGGACGCAACACCGCGTTACCTCACCAGGACACCGGAGGATCGCTGGGACGCTCAGTTGGATCTTAATCTTAAGGCGGTATTTATCGCCTGCCAGGTGGCGGCTAACAATATGGAAGAGGGGGCGATCATCAATATATCCTCTAGTTCAGCCAAATCGCAGGGCAGCGTGAAGAATGGCCCATATGGCGCGTCCAAAGCCGCGGTTAACAGCCTGACGCAGACATTTGCATTAGAGCTTGCCCCCAAAATCAGGGTAAATGCAGTCGCTCCGGGGCCTGTTCCAACAAAGAATTTCAACGAATCGACTAACTTTCCAGAAGGGGCGCCGGTTGAAAAAATTATCGGTGTACCGCTGGGCAGACTGGGAACACCGGATGATATTGGCCACGCCGTCGTGTTTATGGCGTCGCCTGCTTCCAGTTGGGTCACCGGACAGTGCCTATATGTGACGGGTGGAACCTAGCACTAAACCTCAATGTGGCTGCTAATATGTGTCCGCTATCTCCGACGCCTGTCAGCGGTCATCGCCCTATTTGGCGCCCATGGGATCGAGTTGAATATCTTTCAACGCCAGTTTGTACAAGTCGAGACATGGGTCTTTGCTGCGGGTAGCCCTGTCCCACAAGCTAGTGGCAAACATTGACGCACCTCCTGAAATTAAAGCGGCGTAAGTTGAAATCGCGCTACTTTTAGAATCGACCGAAAAGCTTGGTTTCGCGATGGTGCCTTTTACCATCAGGCGTGGCGCAATGACTTTTGCTGGGCTGATACCTATGCCGGTCCTGGGCTTGGTGATAAAACCCAACTGGAGCTTTTCTGAGTCCAGATCCACTCCTCCGCTAGCGAATAGGTCAACCCGGTCTGTGCGTAACACCAGGCCCGGGGTTAATCTGGCCGTGCCGTTATCAAACACAATGCCACCGCCGCTGCACACCATATTGGTGCGGTTATCGGTTTTCCTGCCAATAATTCTTCGAGACAAGCTGGAAAGAAAGTCGCCGAATAGGGCATCCAGCGAAGCGCCCTGAATTTTTCCAGAGCCCCCGTTGAAAATAATCGTACCGTTCAGATTACCCATGAGCGATTTGACGCTGGTTCCGCGAGTGTCAAAACTGGCACTAAAAACAGTGTCTTCGGATGGGGTAGCTTCGCCGACAAATAACCAGACAATCGGTAGACGAGTGCTCTCGATCGCCAAATCGAGGTCTAGTTCTGCCTGGTTTCTTCTAAGGGTCAAGTCAAGTTGCCCCTTGGTTTCTCCTTCCCAGTCGAACTCGCTTATTCTAAATTCTCCCTCGAGCAGTTGCAGTTCTAGCTCAAAGCTGGCGATGGACTTATCAGAAGTCCGGACCTCTTCCACGTCGTATCGTAATTTCCCTTCAGCCATATCGAGCCAATGTGCCGGCAGCTCGGTTGATGAAAATACCGAAGTGTCCGAAGTGGGCTGTTCAGCTGGTTTGGGGGCGATCAGCTCTGATTCTATGAGAGGCAGGTACACTTGTTTGGATTTAAGTTCCAGTTCGAAGGTCGGCGGCTCGGTATTTTGCAGCGACCCCCAGCCGGAAAGGTCAGACTCACCGACAGTAATCTCCATGCTGTCCAGGATCAGCTCCTGCCTGGTCCCCTGAAGCACGAATGAACCTTCGTAATCGCGGTCAAGGAACGTGTATTCCAGACCCAGGAACCCAGCAAGCTCGTTAACGCTGGGTCCTTTAAGAGTTAGATCGCCACTGGTTTCGCTGAAGTTCGGTGGTTTGTCGACAAAAAGTGAACCGGTGAGCTCGTGTTCTCCAACAATGATGTTAAGGCGTTGAAAGTGCAGATGCTCCTCGGCTAACTCCACATTAGCGGATCCACTAAAGGGTAAAGACGGTAGCGGGTAATCAACCCAGTGCCCAATCAGGTTTTCAATATTTTTGCCTTCAGCGTTGACTTGAATCGCGGAGCCAACGTACTGAGGCTCATTTGAAATGCGAGCTGATAAATTAACCGTGGAATTCGCGATGCTGGCTTGCAACTGCTCAACGACCCACGTGCCTTGCTGGTTTTTGAGGGTAGTCGTTAAAGAATAGGGTTTTACCCGGCT
>JABGVY010000064.1 GCA_018645845.1 Gammaproteobacteria bacterium
AGTTCTGATTCCGAATTCATATGCAAAAGCATGCCACGTGTCACGTAAATGAACCCCCCAGGCAAGGCGAACGCATTGATCAGGTCATCATTGAGAATGGTAAAACGGTATTCGATCTCAGGTCTCGAGCTTTCCGCTGCAACGCGTTGACCGACCTTATTTATATAGCTCTGCAATTCTTGGTCGCGATAAATGCCGAACTTGCTAATTATTTTTTGGTGTTCTGCCTGACCCAGTTTCACCTCTTCTTCCAGGGACACACCCCAGGCCGGAGCGCAGCTCGCCAGAAACAATGACAGGAAAATGTATTTCATACGCAACTGATTACTCGTTTATCAATGAAAAGTTTGTGCTCACAATGCTAGATTATCTTATCCGGAAAGGATGAAGTGAGGCTGAACAACGATATTTTGTCCCCCTTTTGCTTCATTCTGTTCAATTTAGCCACCAAATAGGGCAAACAATGAACTTTCTCTATCCACTTTGTTTAACTCAGGTCAAAATATGATCGACTCCCGAATTCTGGTTCCGGCGGCTACATACATTGCGGCAGATGCTCTACCAATCCTTTAACAGCCTGATTTGGAAAAGTCTGGTTTGGCTCGCGGTTCTATCTTGCTGGCAGGTTAAAGCAATGGACAACCCCCGCCAACCCATCATCGACCTTGAAAACCAGGTCGAAGAATTAACGCTGCACCACGGACCTTTTTCTGCAGAGCTGATTGAACCCGTCATAACGCTGGCCAAGCTCTACATCGAGGCGTATGAACTCGAATCGGCAACCGATCAGCTGCTCCGCGCCCAGAACATTGCGCATCGCAACGAAGGTGTCTACACGCCCAGACAATTCGAAGCAGTCACACTACTCACCCAGATTGCACTTAGCGAAGCAGATTACCGGGCTGCAAACGTACAGCAAAAATTCGCATTTTTTGTTCGGTCTCACCACTTGAATCCGCAGGACCCGGAGATACTGTTTGCCTATTCAGAGATGGCGAACTGGTACATGTTTACTGGCCAGACGCGAAGGTCACGCCGATTGCTCGAAGAAAGTATCGAAAAAGCCACCAGCCTGGGGCTGGACCCCCTGCCTCTTGCTATCGAGCTGAGCCGGGCGCGGCGCCTGGGGGGCATATGTTGCGTATCGAAGCAGTTGCTAGAGCTAGTACAGCGTTCTTCGAACACCGACCCAGACACCTTGGCCAGAGCCTATCTTGAGCTTGCGGACACCTACATTCTTGCGCGCAAAGAGGCCATTGCCGCTGAATATTTTCTTAAAGCCAACGAGGTAAGCCCGCTGAGCATGAGCGTTGACCCCCGCCCTATTTCGGCTCGCGAGGCTATCAGCAACCCACTATCCCAACAGGCTAAAATTTATCATATCGAGAAGGACCGGTTTAACAGGCGCCACCTGACTCTAAGCACTCATGACGAGATACTTGAGGATCTGTCCATCAAACCCCAGTGGTTTATTGTCGACTGGAAACAGGCCCATCAGGGCTTTATCGTCCCGGACGGAAACTCCAACCCATCGCAGGGCCGTGAAATTCAGGAACTGGTAGGTAACCCGATCCTGTTTAGTAAAGATCAGCTAAACAACGTGATTCCACTTCGGCTGGAAAAAAGAGTGGAAGAACTTAAGATCGAGCTTTCATTTACCGTCACTGGCGAGGGCGACCTTGAGGAGATTGAAGTTAAAAACTCAACTGCGCCAGCCAAACTAGACCGATTGGTCGTTGAGGCGCTCAAAAAAGCCCATTATCGCCCAGCGCTTATCAATGGGCTGCCAGTCACGACAAAGAATGTCCAACTTGTACAAACCTTCTCTTCCGATTACAAAGGGACGTGATGAAAACCAACTTTTTTCTTACGCTGCTGCTGCTTGTTCCCTGTCTCGCCATTGCCGATCAGGATGCACTGACATACCTCTATGAACCGGTCCTCAATGACAGACAGCATGCAATGGCCCGGCGTATAGAGCTCCATGCGCGGAATACTGAACTCGATGCTGCCATCTCGCTGTCACAGGACCTACTCGATTCCGCAGAAACATTAAGGGATACGGACCCAACCACCTACGGGCAGGTCATGATTAATCACGGCATTCTTCGTGTTGCCGCAGGCGAGTATGAGCTTGGCCTTTCTATTATAGAGCGGGGCATGGAGTTTCTTGAAGCCAGAACCAATCCCTTTGATGAGATCCTGACCAATAGCATTATGGCAAAAGGTATTTGCCAGCTGCTACTCGGGTCACTCACAGATGCCAAGGATACCTTTCGCAGGGCGCAACACATCACCCACCGTCACAAGGGCGTATACAACAAAGAACAATTACCCATGATTAGTTACCTGGCTGCCACTAATCTTCGTCAGGGGAACTCACTTGCCGCTGACCAGCAACAACGATTTAGCCTTAAGGTTGCTGAACAGTCCTATGGACCAAATTCAATTGAAATACTACCGATGCTAAGCAGCCTCGGCAGTTACTTTGCCAGTCGTGGCGACACCATCTCGTTGGCGGCTGCCACGGAGTTCAGACTTCTGCGCAGTATCCTATTTAGAGACGCCATTAACCTGTACCACCGGGCTATCGAGATAATTGAGCTGAACTACGGTGTTAATGATCTCCGGCTTTTAGCACCACTGCGGGGTCTGGCCAGTGCCCGAATGTTCGAAATCACCCAGCGACGATATGCCGAAACTGCGCTGCTGCGATCGCAGGAAATAGTGGATTCGAATCCAAATTCAGAGCGAACTGATCGAGCCCAGGTATTAGTAGACCTTGGAGATTTCTACACCATCACCTCTGACAAAAGAGGCAAGGAAACCTATCTCAGCGCTTGGGCAATCTTACAGGAGACGCCGGGAACACAGCAGTTAGCTTCATCTTTATTTGATTCGCCGCTCAGACTGTATCCCAGAGAGTCTCCTTTTCTGTTTCTTGATCGCACGCCTGATGGGGTTACTCCTGGCGTTGAGCTATTCGCAGATCTGCAATATGACATTTCACCGGATGGCCGTGTTCAAGGGATAGAAATCATTGACAAAAACGTACCCAATAAGGGGGTAAGGCTTCTCCGCCAGATTTTCCGGGCTTCCCGGTACCGCCCTCGCATTCAAGATGGCGAACTGGTTTCCACAGACGCTGTACAATCTCGTCAATTATTTGCGGTGTTGTACAAAAAACCGTTGCCTGACGACCCACAAGAGGCCCCTGCGGACCCGCCTATTGAGCCATTACTGCTCCTGGAAGAACCACCCGTTGAGGCAGCCCCTGAGGCTTAGCTTTCTCCTACGATAAATGCGCGCAACTGATTCGCCAACCCTTTGCAGGCGGCATTGCCTGGCCGCGCCAGAATAGGGACCGGTATAATCAGGCCTGCCAGATACGATGTCCCATTGGCATCTGCACTGATTTGCCCCGTTGACGTCATTGTCTTCAGATCCCAGATCGCCGCCTCGTACGATGCATCTTCTTCCCAATAACTCATTCCAAAACATCCACCGCCGAAGGTACTGATGGTGCAGCTCATGGAACCGCCACTGTCGATGGTAACTGTATCCCCGTCAATCCACGCCAGATAACGGACATTGACAGAAGCAATCCGCTCCTGCACCCCTGGCTCGGTAAACAACTTTCCGAGTTCGTTCGCCGACGTGGGCGCGGTTCTTGGCTCGAACCACGGGTAAAGGTCATCCCTGAATTGACTCTGTTCAATCAAACGAATGGGATTGTCACCTTCACCCAGCACATCGGCTATACATTCGGTAAAACTCTCTTCTGTCTGCTTGTCGTTATAGCTTGCCCTGCCAAGCAGAACAATTGCCTCATGTGACTCAATTCCGGTAGCTGAATCCCTTGATTGCTCAATGCGAGACGAAACGCACCCGGATAGAAGCGACGACAGAATCACAGCGACAAACAGATTACGCATCAGGGGCCACCCCTACATTTTCTTCTCGGGTTTCTGGGGTTTCTGGGGTTTCAATACTTTCAGCTGCGCCTGGAGGGCCAGCCGACGGTTCGATCAATTCGTGTTTCGATCGCAGCCAGTTCTGGACGGCAGGCTGGTCAATCAACTCAATCGCAATTCGTGCACCACCGTCGCGAATAGCGAGCGCGGTTGCCTCGTTAATGGCTTCATCTGAAGAAAATAATCCTCCTTCACTCTTGCCGTAGCCGACGATGTTCCAGTCACCGATCTTGGTCCCTACTTTGTCGTACATCGCAACGCGATACTCGATCGACGCAGAGTAAAACTTTAGTCCGGATATTGAGGGGGTCAAAAAACCATACTTCTCAATCGAAGGAATAAAGACACCATCCAGGTTACGCATCTCTTCAGTCGTCAGTGGAGGCTGATGAACTTCCTGAACTCCGGCAAATAACGATGCTGTTAGGTTCTGGAAAAAACGTAGATTCTGATTGCCAAGGTCGATACGCCAGCCACCCGAATCACGAAAAACTTCCTCGTGCTTGAAGCGCCGAAATTCATCCGAATAGTAGACACCCATCCGAGCCGGAATTACGCTAACGAGAGGCGTCGGCACCGTTCCATCCACTACGACACTGGTAGTACAAGATTGAAGAACCAATAGCATCGCCGTCACATTTAGACTTTGTCTTAACAGGCCACGAAATTGCACCACTACCCCTTTCAAACTGCGAACACCCCAATCCTACTCGTACCGCTTACGGATGCCTAGCAATCTTAACCTATACATTTTTGAGGGCCGCAATCGATATTTTACCCCGAGCGATTGAACATTTACGGCCCATACCCTGTCCAATCGGTTGGAATTGCAGCTTTCCACCCGGTTATTCAGTTAAGCTTCAGCTTCATCAAGCGACAATCTTGACGTTGTCCAGAGAAATTTTATGAGACTACTTGGCCAGTTATTAACTTATTGCACTAAAACTCTCGCGATAGCTCTCGTGATGGCTCTCACGCTTACTGCCTGCGAGTCACCGCAGCAGTCTTCACCGCCACCGACGCCTCCCCCCTCGCCATCGCCGCCATCGAGTTCACCACCGCCTTCGCGACCGTCAGAGCCCTCAGCGTCTCAAGAGCCCTCAGCGCCTCAAGAGCCCTCAGCGCCTCAAGAGCCCTCAGCGCAACAAAAGCCTTCAGCGCAACAAAAGCCCTCGACAACACAGGGCCCAACGGGCTCAGAGCCCAGTTCACCAACCGAGGCCGAACAAACAGGCGAGTCGTCGCCACCGGGAAGTGAACAGCAACAGGGGTCGCCGGAGCAGGCCAGGCAACAAGCTGCACAAACACTGAAGAAAGCAGGCGAGCAGGTATCAGACACCGCACAACAGTTACCAGAACCGGCGGGAGGGGAATGGGACCCGTTAATTCCAGATAGCGAAAACCCAAGCCAGACTGACTCGGATACCTACGAGGATAGCGACGCCTTGCCGTCTTCAAGTCAGCAAGAGAGCAGCCCAGAATCAGCTGATTCAGCTGAATCCGGCGAAATGGTGACCGAAAACGGTGCGCCAACAGAAGCTCAGGGCGACCAGTTGATGGAAAATGGATCACCGCCCCGGGGTGATGGTGATACGTCGATGGAGAGCGAAGCAGGTGCTCAAGCTGACGGTGAACTGTCATCAACCGAGGGTGGTCGCCCCGGCGGTGAATATCCGGAGGAACTTGCTGACGACATTCGGGCTGCACAGGAAGCGCTGGAACAAGCCGGCATTGCCATTCAAGCAGCGGGAGTGGCACTTGAAACGGCTGAAACTGATGCAGAACTTGCCGAAGCTGAAAAATTACTGGCGAGGGCAAGGGTTTCTGTCATCATCGCTGGACAGGATTTAGTGGACATCAGCGACATATTTGAAGACACGCCTCAGGAAAGAACAATCCTTGATGCTGAGGAGGCCTTGAACGAAGCCAACGTTGCCATTGTTATTGCTACTGATTCGATCTTTGATTCCCGTATCCAGCTTCCGGATTTTGGAGCATTGAAAGGAGAGGAAGATAAAGCATCATCAGGGTCTGGTTCCGGCCAATCGGGCGATCAGTCAGTCGTTGAAGCGCAGGGATCTTATCCAGGCGTCAGCGATGGCAGTGGTGGTAGTGAACTTGACAAAGCGCTTGACGATTCTATTGCCATATTTGAAGGCAGAATTCTGGATGCACGAAATCAAGTATTGGGCAGTACACCACCGCCGACATCCGCTGAAAATGTGCCAGGCGTAGCGGTACTGGGTGGCAAAGGACTGGAGCAGGGAACAGGAACATTTGAAGAGAACACGAATGAACGGCTTGAGCCAGGAATCCCCGACGTCATAGAACGCGGAAGGATGCCAGAAGGCAGCGAGCTAACAAAAACTGGGATCGAAAGCACTCCTCCGCCCGTGCCCGAAGACGTACCGTCCCCCCAGGGGGATGATATTGTTGCCCAGCAACTCCGGGAGGCTGCAGCGGCCGAAACAGACCCAGACCTACGCGCAAAGTTGTGGGATGAATACAAAAAATATAAGACCGGTTTATAAACGACCCGATTAGCCAGGAACCAGGTATGAAAAAGCGAATCTCCGCCGTCACTAGCTTACTGATGCTCTCCCTCATCATGCTTCACGGTTGCACAACGACACAGGTCGTTACAGATAATTCAACGCCAGCAACACAGGCGTCGGAACTCATTCCCTATGACGAACTTCTGGACATTGGCATCCTGCCAATCGACTCGAACATCCCAGAGGACCTCGCGCAAATTGAAGAAAAACTGATTGTGCCGGATGTTCGGCGTGCTGAGTCGAGCTACATCTCATACCAGTTAAAAGACACGCTTGAGCTAACGGGTAACTGGGGCGCAGTTCGCGTAACACCCGAGTCCAGCAAATCCGTCGACCTGGAACTTCAGGGGAAGATACTCGAATCTGATGGAGAGCAACTAAAGATACTAATGCGTGCAACGGACGCGAGGGGTAAGGTCTGGTTTGAGCGAACTTACGAGGACATGGCCAGTAGATTCTCTTACGAGAAACCAAAAGAAGATCCGTTCCAGGATCTCTACAATGATATAGCCAACGATTTACTGGGAACGC
>JABGVY010000198.1 GCA_018645845.1 Gammaproteobacteria bacterium
GCTTTGCCACCGATTACAGCGCAGAAGCGCGCAGTCAGCGAATCGGTTAAGGAGGAAGTCGTTACGTCACTTTCTGAATACCTGAACGACGTCCCGCGAGCTGAGCCAATCCGCTAGGCAGATAATCCATATCTAAGCATCGTTCTGGATCCGTCCGCTAACCCTCGTTTGAATCGTGGGCCCCATTTCCCCCATTCCCTAGAGTACTTATAACCGAACTGTTGTAGTGCCAATTCAATTACCTTCTCATCAGTCTCAATTTTGGCTTCTGCCCCAACTGACGGTAGCGACTCGTAGTCTGCGTTTTTCCATACACCCAAGTCACCTATCCAAAGCTTTGTTCTGACAAGACCTTTTAGCGGGGCCTGCACCCTCCAGCTTTCACTGGCAGTAACTACAAAAATGTCGGCGCCCAACATAGCGTACCAAACCTCTGCCTGGCAACGGCTCAGGGAGCCGCTAGACTGGTACGGTGACAGGTAAATAAGCTCTGAATCCAATAAAGCAATATTGGCGTCACTGGCCCGGAGTGAAGCAGGAACCGTTGCCAGCGTCACGCTGGCCAGTCCTGCCTGTATAAACGCTCTTCGTTGCACCCGGATTACTCCTCTATGGCCCCTTACATGTGGGGGCTGTCAATTATAGACCTAACACCAGTTTCGCCATAATGTTGCGCTGGATCTCATTGGACCCTGCATAGATCGAGACCTTCCGTGTGTTGAAGTACTCGGGCGCTGTCACATTCGCGTAGTCGGGCCCGATAGGTTCATAGTTAAGGCCTTTCTCGGGCGCAGGGTGATTAAACGGAACCGTATAGTTAGCAACCGTCTCTACCGCCAGTTCTGTTAATTCCTGCTGGAGTTCTGTTCCTCGACACTTGAGAAGCGAAGATTCAGGTCCTACATTTTTACCGGTCGAGATACTGCTCAGAATACGCAGTTCTGTGAATTCCATGGCCGATATAGCGATCTCTGTGGATGACAGTTTCTGTGCGAACTCCTCGTCTTCCATCAAAGAAGTACCCTGGCCATTCTGCTCTGACAATGCCATTTGTTTTATGTGATTCAGACCTGCTTTCAAACCGTGGCTATAGGCATTGCCACGCTCAAACTCCAACAGATATTTCGCGTACGTCCAGCCTTTGCCCTCTTCACCGATCAGGTTTTCAACCGGTACTTTAACCTCGTCAAAGTGGACCATGTTGATTTCCTGGTAACCTTTGGGCGGATTGTCGATAGTAACGATCGGTTGTACGTCTATGCCGGGAGTATGCATATCGATCAGCAGAAAAGAGATACCTTTCTGGGGTATGTCTTCATTGCTGGTTCGCACGAGGCAAAATATCATGTCCGCATGCTGGCCCAGGGTGTTCCAGGTCTTTGTGCCATTAACGACATAGTGGTCACCATCACGAACGGCCTTGGTTCCAAGGGACGCCAGGTCAGACCCAGCACCAGGCTCTGAATAGCCCTGACACCACCAGACTTTGCTGGCCAGAATATCGGGCAAGTATTTGTCTTTCTGTTCCTGTGTACCAAACTCCATGATGACTGGAGCCACCATACTTTGACCAAATGGAATAATGGCAGGAGTTCCCGCTGCCGACATCTCCAGGTCGTACAAGTACTGTTGCGTAGCTGTAAAACAGGGCCCGCCGTACTCTTTCGGCCAATTGATACCCGACCAGCCGTTGTCGTACAGAGCCTGCTGCCAGTAGACGTAATCTTCTTTGGATAGACTGCCGCCAGGGCTTCTTGACCTGCGTTGCCTCATTTCCTGGGGGTAATTTTCATCGATCCATGCTCGGACTTCCTGCTGGAACTCGAAATCTTCCTGACTAAATTCTAAATCCATCTTACTTCCTTAAATTCCAAGGGCCCTGGAGACCCTGATATGTTGATTAATCGTGGCTTCGGTGTTGTTGGAGCTACCCGGCCTGCTCAACGAGGCTTCTACCGACTACTTTTAATGCCAGGGTTTCTTCTGTGCCTTCAAAGATAGACAGAACTCGGGCATCGAGCCAATAGCGAGATGCGTCTGTTTCTTCAGCGTAACCCATCCCTCCATGAATTTGCATGGCTTCGCGACTTGTCCACTCAGACAGTTTACAGGCAAGAAGCTTAACCAGACTCGCCTCCATCTGCCCACCCCCGTCATCCATCATCCGCCCAACAGCATAGGTGAATTGGCGACAAGCGCCAAGATACATTGCCATCTTTGCAAATTTCACTAATGTCAGTTGGTAGTCAGCAACCGCTTTCCCGAAGACTTTTCTATCCTGCGCGTAACTTAGACCAACATCAAATGCTGCCTGCATTAACCCACATGCCCTCGCGGCAGTCTGGATACGACCGCCCATAAAACCCCGCATAGTGAAATAAAAACCCTTACCTAAGCCCTGCCCTTCACCGATCATATGAGTGGTGGGCACGAAAAAATCATCAAAGAACAGGTTAAAGGAATGCATACCCCGATATCCCAGGGTCGGAATGGACTTGCCTGACAAGGTGCCCCCGCCCTCCTGTGAAACCTCAAAGGACTCGCCGTCATATTCAGGCTTTTCAACCATAAAAAGGCTCAACCCACGGTGACCTGCAGCGGGGTCCGGATCGGTCCTTGCGAGCGTTAGTAGCACGCCGGATTTTCCGGCAAAAGTGCTCCAGGCTTTCGCGCCGTTTAAGACCCAACCATCATCAACCTGAGTAGCTTTGAGCTTCATGGACGCGACATCGGACCCATAGTCTGGCTCGGTAATAGCGATAGCGCAAAGCGGGCGCCCTTCAGCAATTTTTGGCAACCAATGCTGTTTCTGCTCTTCGGTACCACCTACGATCAACGCTCTTGCCATAATTTCCGGGCGAGTGATGAGGCTCCCTGCCCCGCCCAGTGATCCTCTTGAAAGCTCTTCGGTCACGACGATCATACCCAGGTTGTCTTCTTCGTCGTCCGGCAATAGCCCCCCATATTGCTGGGGCACGCTCAGGCCAAAGCAGCCTAACTCCCTGACGCCATCCAGTATCTCGTCAGGAATGATCATGTCTTCGCGATGTATCCGTTCCGCCAGGGGTTTGACGACATCATTGGCAAACTGTCGAAAAGTATCCGCCATTAGTATCTTCTCTTCATCCAGCCCCCTATCACCCAGGTCACCCTGTCGCTCGACGATGAGCCTTCCCAGAGACTCTAAACCGGAGGCGGACAAAAGATTCCCACATACGCTGGGATCGATTTTATCAAGGTCAGCATTAACTAGCCCATAGTCACCGGGAAAGCGCGCTAGGCGTTGCCGGATATTATGAAGGGTTTCTGCAGCAAAGGTGGACGCCAACTGGTGTTCAATATCCCCCTTTGCATCGGCGTATTCCAGGTAATTCCTAGCACACTGGATTTCCGCAGTACTCACCGCAAGATCGGAAGTGACCTGCTGGTAGTCGTCGAGTAGGCCGACATTCAGTTTACCTTCCTGGTCACACTGCTTTCGCACATGAGATAGCCCAGTTGCTATACAGTTCTCGATTTGGTCCATCGCTGCAGTAAGATTGTTCATTGAGTTACCCTTAATCTGTTTTCTACTATCTTTTGGAAAGACCTACCATGCAATTCTGTCAATGTAATACCCGTCGACAGCGCTTCATTTTCACTCAAAGCGCCACAACTTATACCATTGACAAAAAAATTAAGTAGTCCCTGTGCCGATGCGGCATCGTCAAACGTATTACCTACCATCGATGCCTGTGCTGCCTGCTCTATGAAAGTACCTAAACGGGCCCTGGCGTCATCGAGGCCCGCGAGGAAAAAGTAATAAAACGCTGCGTACCTGATGGGCAATTGTGCGGGGTTAAGATCCCATCCCTGGTAAAACCCCAATCGCAGGCTATGGAGAATATTGTTGAAGTGTTCGCGCCACGCGTTATGGACAACCTCGACGTTCTCAGTTTTCTGGGCAGTAGTAAGATCCCCCCCTTTGTTCGGCGGAATTGGCATGATGTTCGTGATGCCATCACAGATGCTAACGGTTGTCCCTGTTAGGCAGACTTGCATCATCTGCCTGGCAAAGTCCGCCGAAGGGTGACGATGATCCTGGTAGTGGGAGGCGATGTTACAACTGGCGGTATAATCGAATGTACCCAGAATTGCAGAAGTAACCCGCCCCTTTCCAGCATCAATCAATGCGGGGATACCGTTAACGCCATCCGGGCGAATAAGCGACTGTATAGTTTCGACCATCAGCTCTATCTTGATATGACCTTCGGGGAATGCGCAACGATCTTCGAGTAGCTCGACACAGGTTAACAGCGCACTGACCTGTTCCGGGCTGGTGACTTTAGGAAGTGTAATGAAAAATGGGTCTGGTAGCGCAACGCCCTGTTCTGCGTAGGTAGACAGGAAAAGATCGAGTGTCCGGATTGATCGTCTCTTGGTTTCTTCCGTTAACGATTTTATCCGAATACCAATAAAAGGAGGCAAGAGGTTTTCTTTTACGCCACCTGCAAGTTCCAGCGCTGCAGAAATGGCGTGGCCATCTTCTTCTTCGTCTGCTCTAGCCCCATAGCCATCCTCAAAATCCAGCCTTTGGTCTTCGATTGCTTCCGTTGCCAATTTATTCGCTACGCGTTGATATACGGTCGCCGAAATCCAATTCGGTGTCAGGTTTCCCTGTCCTTCCAGCGAATCAGCGAGCGCATCAATAGCTTCCGGTTTTACAGGCAACGACCCGGCGCCAGGTAGGTCGAGCGCTCGTGCAAATTCAGCGAAGTCAGGTGCGTAGTCTTTTAGATGCTTCAGTGCTAAACCGCCGAGTTTGCCAGGGGTTTCCTTTTTGAACAGGTGCGCGCCGCCATAAAGCGTATGGATAGGTAATCTATCCAGCTTGATTCCTGGATATCGTGTGCTGAAGGCGCTATTGGCTACCTCGAGATCGCCGTATACAGCTGCGAGGTCCGATTCTTTTAAGCGCGTTATCACGTTTAAATACCAAATTTTTCAAACCGGCAATACTAAACTAATCCGTACAAAAATGTGTCGTTACGTGACCAATGTCAATGTAATTGATAGTCGAATTAGGTACAGTTGGCAGCCTGAAAAAAGGATGACAGTCGTGACAACAGTTCCTTCAATCCAGGCAGTAAAGGATTACTTCATGACACTGCAGACAACCATCTGCGAGAGAATGGAGGCAATCGATGGTAAAGCAAAATTCAGCGTCGAAAATATCGAAACCGATGGTGGCGGCCGATCACGCCCAAGGGTCATCGACAATGGTCCCCATCTCGAGCGTGGCGCAGTTCAGTATACCCATTCAGTGGGTGATTCCCTGCCACCGGCGGCCAGTGGACGGAACCCCCACCTGGCTGGTAAAGGTTTTCAAGCCGCCGCTATTTCAATGATCATGCACCCACGAAATCCTTATGCACCAACTTTTCATGCCAACCTCCGATTTTTCCTAATCGATGAGGCACACTGGCATTTTGGTGGAGGCTTTGATTTAACGCCGTTCTATCCCTTTGCTGAAGATGTCCTGCACTGGCACAGGGTGGCTGAAAGCGCTTGCGCGCCATATAGTGCAGACCTGTATAGCAAGTTAAAAAACTGGTGTGATGAATACTTTTACCTAAGTCACCGACAGGAACCTCGAGGAGTTGGCGGTCTGTTCTTCGACGACTGGAATGAGGGTGGGTTCGACGCAAGTTTCGACCTCACGCGAAGTATCGGGGATCGTATCCTTGAAGCTTATGCCCCTATTCTGGAACGCAGGAAGGACACTGAATATGGTGAGCGGGAAACCGAGTTTCAACTGTATAGGCGTGGCCGTTATGCGGAGTTCAACCTTGCGATCGACCGCGGCACACGTTATGGCATCCAGTCGGGCAGAAGAATTGAATCGGTCCTGGCGAGCATGCCACCGCGGGCAATCTGGAAGTATAACTGGCGGCCAGAGCCCGGTTCCCCTGAAGCCGTTCTATACGACGAGTATCTAAAACCCCGCGACTGGTTATCTGAATTAGCCTAATATGAAGGCCTAAACGCCTATCAAGAAAATTTGTTGCATGAAAATCGTTTCAAAGCTGCCTGACGTAGGTACGACTATATTCAGCGTCATGTCTAATATGGCGACAGATTACGATGCAATAAACCTCTCACAGGGTTACCCGGACTTCGGTGTCCCCACAGAGTTGGCTGAACGCCTGAATCATTACACCGTTTCAGGCTATAACCAGTATCCTCCCATGCACGGCGTGGCCTATCTGCGCGAGCAGATCGCACGAAAGGTGAATGACCTCTACGCGGTTTCAGCAGATGTGAATTCAGAAATCACCATCACATCCGGGGCTACAGAAGCGCTCTTTGTGGCGATTAACACTCTGGTCGGAAATGGCGATGAAGTCATCGTATTTGATCCGGCTTTTGACAGTTATGACCCTGCGATTAAACTCGCGGGCGGGAAAGCTATACATATCCCGTTATCGAGTCGCAACTTCAATATTGATTGGGAACGCGTTCGCGAAACGATCACGCCTCGAACCAAAGCGATCATCATAAATTCGCCGCACAACCCAACGGGATCGGTGATTTCCAGCACCGATTTGGACGAGCTGGCTGAACTGGCTTGCGCCAAAGACATTGTCGTTATCTCGGACGAGGTTTACGAACATATGGTGTTCGATGGCCGACAACATCACACCATCGCTGCACACCCCGGTCTTCGCGATCGATCTTTTGTTATTTCGTCGTTTGGTAAAACATATCATGCGACTGGCTGGAAAGTGGGTTACTGCATCGCCGCCCCAGCGCTGACTGAAGAGTTCAGAAAGGTGCATCAATTCGTTACCTTCACTACCCACACACCAACCCAGTGGGCCATTGCAGATTACATGGATCACCACCCTGAACATCACAAGTCGCTTCCCGCTTTCTACCAGGCTAAACGCGATCAGTTCGCCCAGGCGCTGGCAGAAGTTGGTTTTGGTCTTGTGCCCAGCAAGGGAACCTATTTTCAACTGGCAACCTATGATGCGCTGTCAGATCTTCCTGATAAGGAATTCGTCACCCTGCTGACTCAAAAAGTGAGGGTAGCAGCGATCCCTGTCTCAGTATTCTACGAAGCTCCTCCCAAAATTCGTTTGGTTAGATTTTGTTTCGCGAAGGAAAACGGCACCCTCATTGAAGCTGCCCGTCGGCTGCAAAGCCATTTCTCATGACAAGCTTCCATCTGGTACAGAGCAATCTGGTGTGGGAGCACATTGATGCAAATCTTGAACACCTTGAGCACCAGATCATGGGCATCCGCTCGGGGGCGATTATATTGCCTGAAATGTTCTCTACCGGGTTCTCTATGGACTCCGAAAAATTGGCGGAAAGCATGACCGGCAAAGCAGTAACCTGGTTAAAAAAGCAGGCCACACAGAAACAGGTTTACATCTGTGGAAGTATTATCATTGAAGAGGATAGTCGCTATTTTAACCGGTTTGTGTGGGTCGCTCCTGATGGGGCGATGACAACCTATGACAAACGCCACTTGTTCAGAATGGCCGGCGAGCACCACCATTATGCTGCAGGCGCAGACCAGACCCAGCTAAGCATCGATGAGTTGCAGTTGCGGCCACAGATTTGTTACGACCTCAGGTTTCCCGCGTGGAGTAGAAACACTAGCGGCTATGATGTCCTGCTGTATGTTGCGAACTGGCCGGCCGCGAGGCGTCAGCACTGGATGACCTTGCTGCAGGCACGGGCAATTGAAAACCTATCCTATGTCATTGCTGTTAACCGGGTGGGCAAAGACGGTAACAGTATAGAATATGCAGGTGACTCATGCGTGATTGATCCATGGGGCAATTATTTGTTGCAGATGGATGCCGATGAAAGCATTGGTACGGTAGATTTGGACCTGGTTTCGTTAAGAAAGTATCGCGAATCGTTCCCGGCACACCTGGATGCTGATGTTCTCGATATCAGGTAATGGCATCTCGCTCCGGATTAAGCATAACTTCCGGCACACCGCTTCACAAAGAGTGTTCGAACCAACCAGACGGCGTTGCTTGGCTGTTAAGATTTTAATACGCCTGCATTGTTGCGCCCGGAATGGCTATATCGGATAGTCATCTAAAGACGATTAACAGCAGAAACTTCAATTCGTCAGATAATCTCCAAGAAGCATTCATTGTTCTGGCCGCATTAGCGCCTATAATCCGGGATTCAATTCAGGTGGCGACGCTGTGCTTTACAATCTAGGACAATACCTCGCGGACTTTGCCGGTCCATTCAGACTTCTCGCTTCCTACATATTCCTTGCCGGACTTGGCACAGCTCTGGGCGCAATGTTGACCTGGTGGCTGCTCCCACGCTTCTGGCATCTGTTACCACGCGATAAAGGCCGGGAATATGCGATAGATGCGGAAAGAAGTATCGGTAAACCTATTTCAGCAGGGATCCTCTTTATCCCGGTTTTCGTCGTCCTGAGTTTTCTGGTGGTACCTTTTAACTGGTCATTCCTGGGTATTCTTGCCTGTGTGGCCGGCGCGATGATCATTGGCTTCTTGGATGATCGGTCAGATGGCGGGTGGAGCGAATACCGGTTGGGCGCAATCGACCTGTTGATTGCGATTGTTGCGTCAATGGTGATCTGCAAGCTGGAGCCATATACCCTCTGGCTGCCGCTGTACAAGGACCCCATTATCCTGTCCCCCCTACTGTTTGTTCCGGGTGCAACGATACTTATCTGGGTCTCCATCAACGCAACCAACTGCACGGATGGGGTTGATGGTTTGTCAGCTAGCTTATCCGGTATGGGAA
>JABGVY010000121.1 GCA_018645845.1 Gammaproteobacteria bacterium
ATTAAGTACAACTGCCTGCTGAATGACGTTCTGAAGCTCTCGTACATTTCCTGGCCATGCATACTTAAGCATTTGTTCTTTCGCATTTGGACTAAATCCCGTGAACTGCTTACCCTCTTTTAAAGCGAAAGTTTCCAATAAGTGTTCGGCAATAGCCAGAATGTCATTACCGCGATCTCTCAGTGGCGGTAGCACCATGGGAACCACATATAACCTATAGTACAAATCTTCCCTAAACCTTCCTGCCTTGACCTCATCAAAAGGCACTCTGTTGGTGGCACAAACATAACGGACATCGACTCTCTCGATAACGCTGCTGCCTACTTTCTGAAATTCTCCGGTTTGGACAAAACGAAGCATCTTTTTTTGCAAATCCAGATCCATCTCACAGATCTCGTCAAGAAAAAGTGTTCCTCCGTCAGCAGCTGAGGCCATACCTTGTCTGGTAGAGGTCGCACCAGTAAACGCACCTTTTACGTGACCAAAGAGTTCACTTTCCATGAGCTCACGCGGGATCGCACCGCAGTTCAGTGCGACAAATGGCTTGTCTTTACGTTTACTTTTTTGGTGGATACCCGTCGCCGCCAGCTCTTTACCTGTTCCACTTTCCCCGCAAACGAAAGCGGTAGCGTCACTCGCAGCTACCGCATCAATAATGCTATAGACAGACTGCATGGGCAGCGAACCACCAATAAAATCGCAATACCTTTCACGACTTAACTCCGCTAATTGATCTACCGTGCTTTTTAGCCGCCGCTGATCCAACGCATTATTTAGCGTGACATGCAGCCGATCCGCATTAAAGGGTTTGGACAGGTAATCGAACGCACCAATACGTATTGCTTCAACTGCCATCTCTGAGGACCCGAAGGCGGTCATTACAAGGATTTCCGGTGCGCTCTCGGAATCTGGCGGGTTCTTCAAAAGATCGAGCCCGTGCCCATCCGGTAATTCTACATCTAGCAATACAATATCTGGATTGAAGCGGGGCCACTCATCGCGAGCTCGGGCGAGTGAATCAACGATACACAACTCGAATTCCCGTCCCGACAGGTAGGAAGCGTAAATAGCCGCGAGCGTCTGGCTATCTTCCACCATCAACAGGCGATGTTTATTTTCCATAGGATCCGACTCTAATAAGGCTGTTGTGCATAATCTGGCAGCGCAAAGTTCATGCGAAAGAATATTCACAACAACGAATAAACATATTTAACCTTTATATATCATACTGTTAGAGTTTTCTCGTCGGCGTAAACAAGGCCCTTTTCGACATTGACGAAAGGACACCTCTTGACGTATTTTGTATAGTCATCGTCATGAAGTGAACAATGGTTAACCATTCCATCCACGATATTTTATCAAGCAGCTCGCCCAGGGTGAAGCCGATTCAACGCCAGTAAATTCACGCAATGGTGACTTTTGCCCGTAATTCGCCGATATTGTGTATACCGTCATCGATCTCTTTACCAAAAGTGAAGACACTCAACCGCCAAATTAAGGCATTTAGGCTGATATTCATAGACGAAAATCAAGAATTCAGTCCTGAAATAACGCTAAACTAACGTATTTCGAGATAAGAAAGTAACATGCGGAGGTCACTATGCTTAAAAAGATAATTGTAGCGGCGATAATGGCAATGCCCATGGGGGTTCTGGCCATTGAAACCGTCAGCTCTGAAGTACCAAACAAGCAGTTACTCGGTCAGGAACTGGTCACAGGTTTAATCAAAGAAAGGATCGCAGAGGATCAAAGTCTCGCTTTCAACGTCGTGACGCAGGGCCTCGCAGACTTCCCGGATGAGGTTGTCGCTATCGTTATTTCAGCAATGCAGAGCGGCGCGTCAACAACTGATATTGCCAGTCAATGCGATACTGGTATTCCAGCAAGAATCGTCCCGAGTCTGGTATACGCAGCAATTTCCCAGGGCGCGGACCCTGAAATCATGATTGCCAAATGCCTGTGTGCGGTACCTGTTGATCAAGCACACGTGGTGTTTATGGCGGCTATGCAAAATATAGACGCCACACAAGCAGAAGGACTTTTAGCCACTGCTATGCAGGCATTTGAAGACTGCGATGGCGCTGATTGCGCGCGCCCCTCCGCAGAAGCTCTTGTTGGCGAGTCAACTAAACAAGCTGACTCGCCCTCAACTGCAAACGACCAGAGTTTGAGTCAGGAACGCGGCCTAGCGTTAATCAAAACAAAGATCACAAATGACCAGAGTCTGGCCTTCGAGGTCGTCCGGCAGGGGATCGCTGACTTCCCGGGTCTAGTGACTCCCATCGTTATATCGGCAATGCAGGCTGGTGCATCAACAACCGACATCGCCAACCAATGCGATACTGATATTCCAGTAAGCATTATCCCGGATTTGGTCTCCGCAGCTATTTCTCAGGACGCCGACTCTGAACTCATGGTTGCCCGCTGCCAGATCAACATCGCCAGCCAGTGCGATACTAATAATCCAGCAACAGATAGCTTGAGCTCGATAACCGGAGCAACCCCTCAAGACGTGGACCCTGAGCCCAGGACAGCTGAATGTCAGTGCGCAGCACCTTTTGATCAAACACTGAACATGCTTGTGGAAGCCATGAAGAATGCGGAGTCTATTCAACTAAAAGCTCTTCTGCTGGACATCACCATCAAAATGATACCGACCGATGGTACAGCC
>JABGVY010000447.1 GCA_018645845.1 Gammaproteobacteria bacterium
AGATGACTTCCTCGAACGCCGCAGGATTATCACCGAGGGTATCGACGATCAGGGCCTGGCGCACAAAAAACTCATCCTGGAACTCTTTAACGATCGGCTTGTCACGTTTTGCCGAGCTCGCCCAGTGGATTTTCCGGATGGGGTCTCCATCACGGTAGTCACGCAGGGAGACAAATTCATCACTTTCGCCGATGGACCAGGTAGAATTAATGCCGCCTGGCTGAAAGTGACGGCCGCCCTTAAACTCAAACCGCCGAGGAATAGGATACCGCTTTGGTAGCACCATCAGGTGTTCGCGGTTGTCGAATTCCGTGGCTCCGTAGTTCAGGCCAAAGGGGTCGGGATGCAGGATGGTGGTGGATTCGAAATAAACGTGCCCTCGCCGTAGAGGAGTCGCCTCGACAATGGCCTGGGCGTGAGAAAGACGTTCAACATTCGGGACGTCAGCATCCTTAAGACTGATACCGGTATTGAGTTTCTGCAGCCAAATGAAGCGGTGAAATCCGAGCCATCGGTCATAGGCATTCCGGGTTTCTTCCCCTGGTTCCTTCATACGCTCAAACTGGGCGAGATCCGGTGGAATAATTTTGGGGTTATCGAGGACCTTGAGATCTCGCTCGACACGATTCCCATCATTGATGACGGTGATAAAATATTCGAACGGAACACCCGCGGTAGCATACTTGGGCAATTGTCGTTTGACGCTGACCTCTGGTAAGTGGACCTTGATGGTCAGGCGTGCAAAGACCAGTGTGCAGACCAGTAAAGCAAACAACTGGTACACAAATGAAAGGTCTGTATCTAATCCGACGGCACCACAAATTAACGTGCCGGTTTGCAATAGTCTTCCTCGATCTGAGTTACGCCGCGTGGCGCGACGGTTAATAGTTGTTAACCGTGTCCAGGTTGGAAAGGCGCGTTCGCGAAAGGCCATATCAGTCAAGCTGGGACGGGAATGTCCTGAATAATCTCCAGGAGTATCTGTGCGGCCTGAGAGCCAGAATACTGCGAGCCGGATTCCAGTATCAGTCGGTGGGCGATGCTTGGTATGGCAAGTTCCTGAATGTGATCCGGTGTGACGAAATCGACCCCTTCCATCAGAGCAAGTGCCTGGGATGCTTTCATCAATGTTATTCCTGCTCTGGGGCTGGCGCCCATGGCGACCCCCGGTGTGGTCCGGGTCTGTGCAACAATGTCGACAATGTAACGTTTCAGTTCGTCCGAGATTCGGATGTCAGCTGCAGCTTTTCGAATAAGGCGAATGTCTTCAATTGAGGTGCAGGAGCTAAGCGAGTCCAACGGATGCTGATACCTTTGGGAGTCCATGATCAGCACTTCGTCCTCTTTGGAAACGTAGCCGAGTTTAAAACTCATGGCGAAACGATCCATCTGTGCCTCTGGTAACGGGTAGGTGCCATGAAACTCTATGGGGTTTTGAGTCGCAATTACAAAGAAGAGTTCATCCATCGGATGCCTTTCACCTTCGATGCTCACCTGATTTTCTCCCATTGCCTCAAGCAGCGCAGACTGGGTTCTTGGGGATGCCCGGTTTATTTCGTCGGCCAGTAGTATCTGGGTAAAAATTGGGCCAGGTCTGAAGCGGAAGTCCTGTTTATGCTGGTCGAAGATAGATACACCCAGGATATCCGAGGGCAGTAGGTCAGGCGTAAGCTGTATTCGTTTGAAAACAGCATCAATGGAACCCGCCAGTGACTTTGCAAGTGTTGTTTTGCCGGTCCCTGGAACATCCTCCAGCAGCACATGACCACCAGAAAAAAATGCGGTTAATAGCCATTTGACACTTTGGTTGTTGCTGCGGATGACACTCTCAATATTTCCGCGCAGTTTATTAATGAGCGCGAGCTCCCGGCCAGGATAGATATCTGGTATGTCAGAAGACATCTTTGCTTCCTTTCGTTTCGAGTATTCTCACAAGCATCGCTCCATTGGTCAAATTGATGCAAAACCGAAGTGTCACGAGGCATTCAGTTGGAAATGTCTCGAGCAAGTGCGCCGACCAGTGTCGTCGGGATTAAGGTAATAAAGAATTCTTCAAGGCTGTGATCAGGTGCAGTGCACCCGGATTGATGAAATAGATCTCTTTGCCGTCAGGTGGTGTAGAGAATTTCGAACGGGCGATTGTTTCTGTTTCGGCCCGGCTCCAGGAGGCAATAGTAATCGTGGATGGGGAAATCAATCGAGTAATCGTGATATAAACAATGGGTTGGGCCTGGCATCAATAGAAAATCTTTGGTGGCGAATGATGTTCAGGGTCCGCGCACGAGAGAGTTGACTATGGACACATTCTACACAGACCATTGGCAAACGATTGAGCCGGAAAGGCTGGACCGCTACGAGCAGCTGTTCCAGTTTCGGCGGGAACAGGAACCCTTTATTGATGCGCTGTCGCTGTCTGGCAGAACCAGTGTACTGGATTTTGGTTGTGGGCCTGGATTTATGGCAGAAGAAATAGCCAGCCGTACGACTGCGCAGGTTTTTGGCGTAGACCTGAATAAAGAGTTCATGTCCCGAGCGGAGTCCAGAAACACAAAGGACAACCTGAATTTTTTTCATCTGTCGGGTGATGTCTTGCCAGAGGAGATTAATGCTGTTGATCGTGTGTTTGTTAAAAATGTGCTTGAGTATGTGCCTGATCTCGAGGGAACGGTCGCCAAGCTGCATGCGATTCTAGGCGATGGTGGCCGGATCGTCGTAGTTGATAGTGATTGGGGCTTTGTGCTGGTAGAACCGTGGGGAAAAGTCCGAGCGGATCGTTTTTTCCAGGCAGCCGCCGCCGCTTTTAAGGAACCACATATTGGACGCAAGTTGCCTGGCCTTCTTGCCCGGGCCGGGTTTGAAGATATAAACGTCAAGATGCTTGCAGGCGTTGATCTCAAGGGCAGGGGGGTCTCTGTCTTACAGAACATGGTTTCGTATATTCGTGAATTCGGGACCATGGATGAAACCGAACTGCAGGCGCATATGAGTGAGTTGGAAACGGCCCAGTCGAATGGCAGCTTTATGTTTATCCTGCCGCAATTTTTGGTCACCGCCACCAAAGGCAGCTCCAATGAGTAGTTTGCCAGCGAAAAGTTTTGCCATGGTGCAGACCGGGGATCGAATTCTTGAACCAAGAGATATTCCCATTCCTGATATCGATGAAGATTCTGCTCTGCTCGAGCTTGAAGCCTGTGGTATCTGTGGCAGTGACTATGAACAATTTGATGGCGTGTTACGAACGCCAACGCCAGTTATTCCAGGACACGAACCCCTGGGGAGGATCGCAAAAATTGGTGACCGGGCGGCAATCCGCTGGGGCGTCGAAGAGGGTGATCGGGTAGCGGTAGAGACGATGCTATCCTGCCGTCACTGCCCGACGTGTCTGGATGGTCGGTATCACCTGTGTGATGATCGAAAGATCTATTCGTACATACCGCTCACGGAATCGCCGGGGTTGTGGGGTGGCTATTCGCAATTCATGTTCCTGCATGGCAACAGCATTGTTCATAAAGTTGATCCGGACATTGCCGCGAACATAGCGGTCATTTTTAATCCGCTGGGCGCTGGCTTCCGCTGGGCAGTGGAGATGCCTAACGCAAGGCCCGGAGACACGGTCGTAGTAATGGGGCCGGGGCAAAGGGGTCTTGCCAGTGTTATCGCATTACGCGCGGTGGGGGTAACAAATATTATTGTGACTGGCCTTGCTGCTGATGCTGAAAAGCTGGCACTGGCCCGTTTTTATGGCGCAGCACACACGATCGATGTGGATAATGAAAATGTCGTTCATCGTGTCAAGGGGCTCACCGATGGGAAGGGGGCGGACATCGTTGTCGATGTTTCCTCCTATGCAACCAAGCCTGTTGCCGATGCCCTGCAATTGGTAAAGGTTGGTGGACAGATAGTCCTGGCAGGGGTTAAGGGTTTTAAGGCGGTGGATAATTTTGTCTCTGACTATGTGGTCATGAAAGAAGTGACGATCAGAGGTGCCATCGGCGTGACTTCCTCTGGTTATAAACAAGCAATCAAAGTGATTGAATCCGGGGAAATAGATTTTTCCCCTATGCATACTCATGACTTTGAACTCAAAGATGCAGAACTTGCCATCAAAACACTTGCCAGGGAAGTTCAGGGGGATGAATCAATTCATAGCTGCCTGATCCCGCCTAAATAAGGAGAAGATGTGAGCAGAACCAAACCAGAGTTTGAATTCAACGAAAAAATCGCTGAAAGCTTTATGCGCCCCAAGGCAAGCCTGGGAGGGTTGCATGAGTATCTAGGAATAAAAATTGTTGAAGTGGGGCCGGGGACTATGCGCGGTCAACTCGAAGTGAAGGATGAGTTCCTTACCTATATTGGCAATATGCATGGTGGTGTACTGTCCGCCTTCAGCGACCATATGCTGGGTTCTGTTTGCTATCCGGTAATGAAAAAAGGCCAGTGGGCTGCAACGACTGAATTCAAGATCAACCTGACTGCGCCGGTATCGAAAGGCGTAGTGGATGCGTATGCTGAAATTATCAACCTGTCCCGAACTATGGCGGTGGTCCAGATTGAGCTTGTTAATGAAGGACGCCTTGCGGCGATAGCTCAGGGGACTGTGACGATAAGGGATCCTCGCTAAGAAGCGCGGAATCGCGCGAACCAAGGTCCATTAGCCAGGCCTGTTTTGTCTCGGGACTCTAATACCGGAGGTTCGCGTTTTTCATCCCGGGGCGACTCCAGGGAAGGCCTTGCTCTAAGAGTGTTAGAGGTCGTCGAGGTGGCAGCAGACCTGGTGGTCTGCAACGGTGCGCAGTAGCGGTGCCTCCAGTTTGCATCTTTCCATGACCCTTGGACATCTAGGGTGAAATCGACATCCTGAAGGTGGGTTGATCGGAGAGGGTACGTCCCCGCTAATGATTTCACGTTTCACCCTTCGGTGTGGGTCTGGAATCGGAATGGCGGAGATTAGCGACTTGGTATAAGGATGTCGCGGCTCGTGGTAAATGGATTCGCCGGTACTTTCCTCTACGATATTGCCCAGATACATGATCGCTATCCGATCAGAGATGTGTTTAACGACGGCGAGATCGTGAGCGATAAACAGGTAAGCAAGATTGAATTCTTTTTGCAGATCCACGAGCAGGTTCAGGATTTGGCTCTGGATCGAAACGTCCAGTGCAGATACTGGTTCATCGCAAACCACTAATTTTGGATTGAGTGCAATCGATCGCGCGATGCCGATTCGTTGTCTTTGGCCGCCGGAAAATTCAAATGGATATCTCGTGATGGATCGTGTTGGCAGGCCCACGATATTCAACAGTTCTCTGACGCGTTTTGCGCGACTGGCTTTATCGCCAATTTTTTGAACTATGTAAGGTTCTTCCAGAATATCACCTATCGTATGGCGAGAGTTCAGTGACTCCATTGGGTCCTGAAAAATCATCTGGATATTTTGCCGGTAAGGCATTAGAGCTCTACCCTTGAGTTTGGTGATGTCGTTTCCTTCAAACTCGATGGAACCAGAAGTCGGCTCATACAAACGGGCGATGCATCTGCCGAGGGTTGATTTTCCGCAGCCTGATTCACCGACCAGACCAAGGGTTTCCCCGGGTTGTATTTCAAAGGAGATTCCGTCGACTGCTTTATTGGATTTGTTGGCGCGAAGGAGAATGCCCTCTTTCACAGGGAAATGCATTTTAAGGTCAGTGACTTTGAGTATTGGCGCGCTTTTTGGCGACACAGAAGAGGGCATAGGTTTAGAGCTCCTGCCAGCGCAGGCAGCTGACTTGGTGTTGTTCGTTGACCGTCTGGAGTTTGGGGGCTTGGCCCCCGCATGGGGCCTCGCTGTGAGTGCAGCGGTTCTCGAAACGGCAACCTTTTGGTAAATCTAGAAGCCCCGGCACCATGCCATCAATCACACTCAGTGTTGATTTGTGAGCCGTGCTAAGCGTTGGAATTGATTTAAGTAAGCCTCGGGTGTACGGATGCGCGGCGCGGTCGAAAATGTCGAATACGCTACCTTTCTCTGCGACTTTGCCGGCATACATAACCACGACATCGTCACAGGTCTCGGCGATGACTCCAAGGTCGTGGGTAATCAATATGACTGACATGCCCATTTCTGATTGAAGTTCTTTAATCAGGTCTAGAATTTGGGCCTGAATCGTGACGTCCAGCGCGGTCGTTGGTTCGTCCGCGATCAGGAAGTCGGGCTTGCAAGCGAGGGCTATTGCGATCACGACTCGTTGCCGCATGCCGCCAGAGAGCTGGTGTGGGTATTCGGTCATCCTGACGTCGGGAGAAGGTATGCCCACTCGATCCAGTAGCTCGACGCCCTGTCGAATAGCCTCATCAGGTGGGATGCTTTTGTGGATAAGGAGTACCTCTGTCAATTGCCGTCCAATAGTGTGCACTGGGTTGAGCGCTGTCATGGGCTCTTGGAACACCATCCCGATGCGCGCGCCGCGGACTTTTTCCATTTCCTGAATAGGCAGTTGGGTCAGGTCGGTCCCGTCGAGTTCGACACTACCTGAGGCAATCTGCCCCATGGGTTGTGGCAGTAGTCGCATGATAGAAAGTGCCGTAACGCTTTTTCCACAACCGGACTCACCCACGATTCCAAGCGTTTGGCCGGCTTTCGCTGTAAATGAAACATCATCGATTGCTCTTACCCTTCCCTCGTCGGTGTCGAACTCAGTGACCAGGTTGTTGATCGAAAGCGCAGCCATCAGGGTGCTGCGAACTGATCAAAGGTTTGAAGAGCCGGTTCAAATTGTTTGCCGGATTTTTTAGCGGCAAGCGTCTCTTCTTTGATGTCTTTATCAATCCAGTGCACAAAAAGTTCTGTCGCTCCTCGTGTGTGCTTGTAGTTAAAACCTTCCGGGTATCTCACCCATCGCCAATATCCAACGCGGTAGCCCGGCTGTACAAAGCCAGGAACAAAAGAGGCGTGCTCGTGATGCAGTTCAGTCATACGGTGTGACAGATCGATCATTTCTTGTTTGTCACCGGACATACGGTACTGATCGATCATCTTGTCCATTTCCCGTAACGCAAGAACTTCCAAATTATTGGTTTGAGTCTTTACCTTCCTGTCAGGGTTAACGGAACCGTCATCAAGAAAGGCGACGTCATAGGCGTTAACGGAGTGATACGTCTCCCAAAAGCGGGGATACATCTCCAGTGAAACACCAAAAGCCACGAAATGAAGGTCATGTTTCTTTTCTTGAACCTTTTTAAAGCCAGCGGTGGAATCCAGAATTTCGAGGCGAAGTTCGAGCCCTGCTTTCAGTGCTTCTTCTTTCAAAATAGTCAGCACATCTTTGTATTGCTCGTAGCCACTGGAGAACGTAAAACTGAGTCTCTGTCCTGCTGCGTCTTCCAGGACACCGTCTGGTCCCCTCTTGGTGAAGCCTGCTCTGGCGAAAGCTTCTTGCGCTTTATCGATGTCAAATACGCGGGCCAGCAATGTCGGGTGTGTAAATTCGCCGTAGCCATCAGAGGATGTTTGCATCCGAGCGTAGTCGCCTCGAAAAAACTTTTCTAACACCAAATTCCAGTTAGCAGCGTGTTGAATACCTGTTCGGACATCAACATTGTCGAGCAACGCTTTAGAGGTATTTATCCAGATGCCAAAGGTAGGTCGTGGATGCTCGTTATAAAACATCGTTTTTTGAATGTAACCGGCGGCTACGTCGGGGTCAGTGTCGGGAAGCTTCTCGTACCAGTACTCGGCGAGGCTTAGGCTAAACTGGTCAATATCGCCGCGTTTGAATGCCTCAAAGTGTTTAGAGGTATCACGGATAACAGCGAGATGGATTTTGTCGGTGTTGAAACGATAGCGCCAATGCTTCTTGTCTTTCGCCCACCAGTTCTTGTCGCGAGTAAATGTGACGGATCGGCCTTTTTTTAGGTTTTTATCGTCTAGCAGGTAAGGGGCGGTTGTGGTTTCAAATCGCCATTGATAGCGCTCAACAAAATCATCGCCCAATTCGTTGAAAAATGCAGCGGATTTAGGGCTCAGCCCAAGCACACGAGAATCCATGTCTGGTTTTGCCTCGGGCACGGAAATTGAAAACGTTCGGTCGTCGTATTTCGTAATGTTTGTGTATTGAGTGCTGTACCAATTGTTGTACCAGGGCGCGACAATGTAACGGGATTGATTAATGAAAAACATGAAAAAGAAATCGTCGGTGGTGATCGCGTTGCCGTCGGACCATTTAGCTTGTGGATCAATTTTCACGTAAACCGTTTTGTTTTCCCAATCAACGGACCAGGATTCTGCAAGCCCGGGAAAATACTCAAATTCGTTAGGGTGTCGCTGTGCGATCGGCATAGAAACGTTATCTAGCAGGAACGTTCGAAAGGAACCGTTTGAATCGGGACCCACGGTGCGAAGTGTTCTGGGATAATCCTGTAAGCGCACATATTCAGTACCCCCTTTTTTAGCGTCTGGGGAGCCTATCTCAGGGAGGTGATCACCGTTTTCCCATGTCAGGTCCTGAGGAAGGTCAGCGATCGTTTTAAACGTGAAAAAGTCGGGCCGTTCAGCGTAGTAAGCTTTTACTTCCTCGGTGTTATCAATAGCGGGGAATGCTGCACTTTGGTTGTCATCTGGTGAGCCGCCGCAGGCGCTGAGAAGCAGTAGCGTCAGGAGTCCGATAATTGTGGGGTAAAGTCTCATAATAAATCTCATTTTTTGGGCGTGAACCCAACGCAGTTAACGATAGGTAGTAAACTTTTTGGGGTCGAAGGACTCTCGAACAGCTTCACCAATAAAAGTAACGATAGTCAATAAAATCACCAGGGTGCCAAAAGCAGACATCACGATCCAAGGAGCGGTTCTGAGTGTCGCTGTGCCTTGTTTTAAAAGCTCCCCCAAACTGGGTGTTGGCGCGGGGAGACCAAATCCAAGAAAATCAAGGGCTGTGATGGCCGTAATGGCTGACACGACGGTAAAAGGCATAAATGTCACCAAGGTCGATAATACATTGGGCAGGATATGACGAAAAATGATTCGGGTATTTGAGGCCCCAATCACGCGGGCTGCCGCAATGTAATCTCTAGATTTTTCTTTGTACGTTTCTGTCCTCATGTAATAGGTCATGCTGGTCCACGAGAAGAGCACCATGACCGTCAGAAGTATCACTATTTTTGCCGGTATCGTGAAGGTTTGCGGTATGACGCTAAAAACAATAATGATCATGTAAAGGAAAGGAATGTTCGACCATATCTCAATGAATCGCTGAAAAATGAGATCGAACATGCCGCCGAAGTAACCCATCGCACAGCCGATGGTAATACCGATTGCGTAGACCGCCAGCATAAAAGCGATCGAGAACCAAAGGGCTATTCGCGTGCCGTAGAAGAGACGCGCCAGGATGTCCCTGCTGGTGGTGTCGGTCCCCAAAAGATGCCTGGTATCAATCGATGGCGAGGTAGGCTTGAAAACGCCCCCAGGCGCGTGGTTTTCAAGAGGGTTGTAGGGGACAGGGGGCATTAAGACCCAGTTATCGCTGCCCTGCTCATCGAATGTTGCTTGAAGCTCTCGATAGTTAACTTCGTAGTCATAATCCAGTCCAAAATCGGTGCCGGGGCGAAAATCTGAATAGGTAGGAAAGTACAGTGTATCTTCGTAGTGAACGAGCAGCGCGCGACTGTTTACGAGCAGTTCGCCAAAAGACAACACGACCAGTAAGCCAGCTAAAAATAAGAAGCTGTAGTAGCCGCGTTTGATCTCTCGAAAACGTCGAAGTCGCTTTAGCGTCTGGGGATTGAGGTTCAACATGACCTACTGGAATCTTATTCTAGGGTCGACCAACGCTACCAGAACATCTGAAATAATATTGCCAATGAGTAACAGCACACTCGCCAGCAATACGACGCCCATGACGACAGGGTAGTCGCGATCGAGTATAGCGGTGAGCCCAAGCAAACCGAATCCGTCGATATCAAAGATGGTTTCAATGAGAAACGACCCCGAGACAAGCAGCACAATGTTTTGCCCAAAGGTTGTGGCGATCGGAATCATTGAGTTGCGCATGGCATGTCGGGTCACTGCTTGTCGAAATGAAACGCCCTTGGCTATTGCTGTGCGGATATAGTCGGATGCAAGGTTATCCATCAGGTGGTTTTTGAGCAGTAACGTAACCAACGCAAAGCTGCCCACTAGATAACAAATAAGGGGGAGAACTGAATGGTTGATTACGTCCATCAGCTTACCGATCGTGTCTTTCTCTTCGAAGGAAAGGCTAATAAAACCGCCCATAGGGAACCACTCTAACCTAACCGAAAAATACAGGAGCAGCAGCGAGCCCAGTGCGTACCCTGGAATGGCATAGCCTACGAAGATCAGAATAGAGGTGACGTTATCAACGACGGTTTTATGCTTGATGGCCTTTAGGACACCCAAAGGGATGCAAACAATGTAGGTGATCAAGAGCGTCACCAGTCCATAATAAAGGGATACTGGGAACCTATCCTTAATCACATCCCAGACCGGCTCGTTGTATCGGTAAGAGTTTCCGAGGTCTCCTTTGGCGACTTTGACAAGCCAGTCGAGGTAACTTTGTATTATGGGCTTGTCGAAGCCATAGTACTCCTCGAGTTTTTTCAATTGTGCCTCTGAAAGCGCCATGTCCGCGCCGGCCATCTGTGACGAAACCCCAGCATTACTGAATTGCTGAGATTCCATGATGGCTCTTTCCAACGGGCCCCCGGGGACGAGCCGGGTTATGGCGAAGACAATAATAGTGACGCCAATCAGGGTAGGCGGAATAAGCAGAAATCGTCTGATGAAATAATCGCGCATTACTGTATAGAGTATCTGGGTCCAGAGGTTTTAGGCCCCGTCTCCGCAATATAGCAGGGAGAGCTGTCTGCCGACCGTTGGGGAACCCGGCATCCTGCCACAAACCGGGTCTGCTTGAAAGTTCTAATAGATTTCTCTTCGTCATGATCCTCAGCAGGCAATAATAGGGATGTTGCCTGAAGAGGCTCCGGAGCATTTAGGGGCAATACAATTTATTTTAGTTCTTCAGGCAATCAAAGAAGGCGTCGATCAATTTTCGGTATCTAACGGTCCCGGAGTGATGCAGTTGGTTGGTCACATAAGCAAAGGCGACGTTGTTTTCCGGGTCTGCGAAGGCGGTTGACCCGCCTGTGCCAGCGTGACCGAAGGCTATTCTAGAGGGCCCGTAGTAACAGGGTTCGCAGTTAAGTATAAAGCCCTTTGACCTTCGAAGAACCTGATTCAAGCAAAGGTCAGTCTCACCGTTAGTCTCTTCCTTTAAGGCGAGTTGCAGAGATTCCCCGGAAAATAGCTTCCCAGAGATCGCTGCCTGATAACAGCGTGCTATGCCAAGGCTAGAGCCGTGGCCATTGGTTGCTGGAATTTCTGCATTTCTCCAATCTGCGGAACTCACAACGCGGTAGGGTGGCAGCGCAGGGTCATTTTTTGGCAAGGTATTTCCCCCAGGTGTCGGCGTTTTTGCAACCGGTGGCCTTGCGTGATTAGGGCCGATCATTTCTGCGCACCGTTTCTGTTCGGGACCGGTTAGACCAATATGGAAATCAGCCTCCAGTTGATTGGTTATCCGACTTCGAAGATAGTCACCAATAGTTCTTCCGGTTGTCTGGCGAATCAGTTCTCCGGCGATGTATCCCCAGGTGATTGCGTGGTAACCGAAGGCGGTGCCTGGCTCCCAGGCCGGTGCCTGACTTGCAACATTAAACGTCGCTTTTTGCCAGTTATAAAGGTCTTCTGGTTCCATGGCTGGGCGGAATGTGTACACCCCCGCCTGGTGCGACAATGCCTGCGTCACTGTGATGCCAAATTTTCGCTCGGCCCCAAACTGTGTCCAATAGTCTGCAACAGGTTTGTCGTAGTCGAGTTTTCCTTCATCGACGAGACATGCGAGGGCCAGCGAGACAATGCCCTTGCTAATGGAGTATGTGTTAACCAGGGTATCTCGTTGCCAGGGGATAGTCCTGTCCCGATTGGTGTGGCCACCCCAAAGGTCAACCACCAGTTCATCCCCAAGAAAAATGGATAAACCAGCACCAACTTCGATTTCGTTCCAAAGTGACGCGAATGCTTCCCTGACAGGTTCGAATCCGGGCTGGATCGTTCCTTCAACCAAGGCTTTTTTAGTCAAGTATCGGGGTCCGGCAAAAACAGGAGAGGGATACTAACATCGTTTCTCTGGAATCCGATAAATACAGGAAACGACTGCGCCAGGATAAAGAGAAGTTAGCCGCGCTGTTGCGAACTCGTCGGTATCGCCTTTGTATGATGGTCTATTTATGGCAGGCGAGGGGCGGCCAGTTTGCCTTCTCGCCGCAGTGTAAGATCTTTAGAGCAGTAGGGTGCAGTGAACAGCGGATTGAGTCGCTACCGGGCTGGGGCCGCAGTTCGTGTTTCAATGAGATTGAAAGAGCGGTTATCTCTTATACAGAATCGAAGAAGTATCTATTCCCAATGATGCAAAGCGAAATATCGACTTCATGGAAGCGGTTCATCAGAAGAACAAATAGTCGGTCCCCGCGTGGCCAGACCGATATCGCGGAAGTTGATCGGGTCTGCCTCTCGTGATCTCTTGGCATCTGACCAGGTCTTTTTGAACCATTCGGAAACGGGTGGCTGACCGCATTGTTCCGCCAGCAGATTGTAGTAATCAAACTGCTGGTCGCCCAGCCGGTGATAGTGACGTTTGTTCATGTCTGTGAGTTGAAAACGCTCAGATCTTTCTCTGACTTTTTCTGCGCGGGTGGGGAGGTCAACCAGGGTGAATTCCGATATTAGTTGTTTGACGAACCATTTTGCCTGCATTTCGAACATTGGGAATGGAATGATTTGGTAAGGCAGGCCGATAAAACCAAGCGTGTTGTCTGACGGCGGGATGATATCCTGGTAAAGCGGGTTCACCCAGTTGTCATCGACGGTGACAATCTCTCTACTAATGAACGGGAAGCCGTAGTGATATCCGGTACAGTACATAAAAGTATCGATGTCGAGTTCTTCGCCAGCCGCGATCAATTTTCCGGAGGTTGTAAAGCCGGAGGGTGAGGGATAGGCCGTTTTCGTTGCTCCAAACGACACGCGTTCGGTAAAAGCGCTGCCGCACCAGTAGGTATGTGCAGCTACCTTATCGATCTCGCCTGACAGGTCAAAACCTGAAGCAGAAGTCCCCCAGAGTGCAACTCGTTTACCGACCATGGCAGTCGGGGCACGATAGTTGTGAGAGTGGAGCAGGTTGCCCTGAAAATGCTCGATACCCGGTAATGTCGGTATGCGGGGTCGGGCGTAGTGACCATTGCAGATAATCACTGCATCGAATCTTTCATCTGATCCGCCGCTTTGGACTGTCCAGCCGTTGGCGGATTTCTCGACCCTGTGCACTTCCGCGGATAGCTTGATATGGGGAGCTAAGGCAAAGTGGTCTGAGAAGTTCATGAGGTATTCGAGAACCTTTGTATGGTGTGGGAACCTGGGCCACGTATCGTTGCCGCCACCTTTTGAATCAAAGGTGTAGTCCAGGAATGCCATCAGGTCTCGAGGGATGTTGGTGCGCAGGGAATCATAGAGAGAGCTGCGGATCGTCTGTCCAGGGGATTGCCCGAGTGGGTCATCCTCTACGCGCTCATCATATACCCAGGCGCCACCAATCTGGTCAGCGGCTTCGAACACCACGACTTCGCATCCATGGCGGATAACTTCACGAGCCGACACCAGTCCGGCGGGACCGGCGCCGATGACGGCGACTTTCATTTAGACCTGCTTGTAAGGAGTAAGGCGCAAGTGTGTAATAATAGCTGTTCTTCAGCCATGATTGATTTAATGTTTTCCGTTCGCCTAGAGCGTGTTCGAACCCTCAGTGAATCGACTAAAGATTTCAGGTTCGCCTGCGCAGCCAATACTACCCTTAACTATAAACCAGGTCAGTTCTACCGGTTTGTTTTCGCGGATGAGCAAGGAGAATTCGAGCGAAGTTACAGTCTATGTAATTTTGATGAACTCTATGGTCAACACATGGACCTGGTGGTATCGAAGGTCGACAATGGTCGCGCGACAAAGCTTCTGTTTAATTGCCAGGAAGGGCTTGAGGCTAAAGTCACAGGGCCGTTTGGTCGCCTTACGTTGCCAGAAAAAATACCGGGTCGTTTGGTCATGGTCGCAACCAGCGTTGGGCTTGCTCCCTATATGCCGATTCTGAAAGAACTGGAGACGAGGAGTTTTCCAGAAGTGGTGCTATTGCTTGGTGTCAGGGACCGATCGGAATTCATCTACGGTGATGTCCTGAAAGATTACGCGCAACGTCACGATTATATTGAATTACGGCTGTGCCTGTCGCGGGGAAAAGCAACAGCGGGGTACGAGCATGATGGTTATGTAAATGCCCAAATTGAGCGCCTTGGTGTAAACCCCGAGTCGGACCATTTCTTGCTATGTGGTAATCCTGAGATGATCGATGATGCCTGGGGCTACCTTAAGAAAAGTGGCTTCAAAGCAAAGAATGTCGTTAGAGAGAAGTATGTTTTCGCGCGGGAATCGCGATCATCAGCAAAAGCGCTGACTGCAGAACACAAGCAATTGATTGCTGACAAGTTAAAAAAGTACGGCAAGTGATTCATGGGCCATTCTGGGCTTGAGATCACTTGTTGGGTTTCATCCGAGTGCAGCTGGCGATGCTCGAAGCCCCTGGTATAGGTGTCGGTCTTGCTATCACTGGGTTATTGCGCCATCAGGGCGCAATTATTGATTAAATACTAAGGCGGTCTTCGTATGACAATTAAGGTGGGAATAAATGGCTTTGGCCGCATGGGTCGACTCACCCTGCGCGCAGCTTTTGACTGGGATGGGATTGAGTTTGTCCATGTTAATGATCCCGCGGGAGATGCGGACACCTTTGCTCATCTTCTTACCTTCGATTCAGTCCATGGTCGCTGGCATCACGATGCGAATGCCGAGAGCGATAGCATAGTCATTGATGGCTGCAAGATCGGCTTCACCAGAAACGAAACCATTAGTGAGACTAACTGGTCTGGTTGCGACATCGTCATTGAAGCTTCAGGAAAAATGAAAACCAAAGCCCTGCTGGAGTCGTACCTGGATCAGGGTGTTCAGCGCGTAGTGGTCACGGCGCCAGTGAAAGAAGAGGGAGTGCTGAATGTTGTTATGGGAGTGAATCAGCATCTCTATGACCCTTCTATTCACCCTATTGTGACGGCTGCATCCTGCACCACGAATTGCCTTGGGCCTGTTGTCAAGGTGCTGCACGAGAATCTCGGCATCGTACATGGCAGTATGACGACGATTCACGACGTCACCAATACGCAGACTATTCTGGATGCAGCGCATACAGACCTGCGCCGGGCACGGGCCAGTGGGATGAGCCTGATACCTACCACCACGGGTTCTGCCACTGCGATCACCCATCTGTTTCCTGAGTTGGAGGGCAAGCTAAACGGTCACGCCATACGCGTTCCTTTGGCCAATGCGTCTTTGACTGATTGTGTGTTTGAGGTGAAGCATGCGACAACCGAGCGAGCGGTAAACGAACTTTACCAATCGGCGGCCGACAATGAATTGAAGGGTATTCTTGGGTACGAGGAGCGACCACTTGTATCCATCGATTACAGAACCGATCCGCGCTCCAGTATTATTGATGCATTGTCCACGATGGTGATTAACGCCACGCAGGTAAAGTTGTATGTGTGGTACGACAATGAATGGGGTTACGCCAATCGCACCGCAGAGCTGATGCGAATGGTTGGACAATCTGCACCATGAAAGCAGGGTTGTGAAGAATCTATGAGCCTTTTTTTATGAGGGCGGTTGCAGGATTATCTGCCGAGCTAAGGCAGTACCTGGTGATTACCGGTAACTACTGGGCATTCACATTGACCGATGGCGCGCTGCGGATGCTGGTGATATTGCACTTCCATGCATTGGGTTACAGTCCCCTTCAGATTGCCTTACTTTTTTTGTTTTATGAGTTGTTCGGTGTAGTAACTAATCTCGTTGGTGGGTGGTTGGGTGCCCGAATCGGGCTGAACCGCACCATGAATATTGGCCTGGGCCTGCAAGTGGTCGCTTTGGGTATGCTGCTGGTGCCGAATGCAATGTTGACCGTCGCCTGGGTGATGGGTGCGCAGGCGATTTCCGGTATCGCGAAAGACCTCAATAAGCTCAGCGCGAAAAGTTCAATCAAATTTCTGGTTCCAGACAATCAGGTTGTAAACAATCAGCAGGACAGACTCTACAAATGGGTTGCTTTGCTGACGGGTTCAAAGAACGCGTTGAAAGGTGGCGGTTTTTTTCTGGGCGGTGTTCTGCTGACGTTACTCGGCTTTCATGACGCCGTTTTGGTGATGGTGATAGTTTTGGCACTCGTCTGGCTGGCTAGCCTGGTGACCTTAAGAGAAGACCTTGGCAAGGCTAAAAGCAAACCGAAATTCTCGGCAGTCTTCTCAAAAAGCAGAGCTGTCAATACGCTTTCACTGGCACGCTTGTTTCTGTTCGGCGCAAGGGATGTATGGTTCGTCGTTGCGCTGCCCGTGTACCTGTCTGGCACTTTCGGTTGGGGGCATTGGTCGGTTGGTAGCTTTTTGGCCTGCTGGATAATTGGCTACGGCGTCGTACAGATGCTTGCCCCGCGGCTGACAGGGAAGGTCGAGGGGAAAGTACCTGATAACAAGAGTGTTTTCGGTTGGGCCGTTGCGCTATCGATTATCCCGGCTTTGATAGCGCTGGCGATGATGATGGATCTGCGGCCTGATCTGGTACTGCCAGGCGGCCTTCTCATTTTCGGTGCCCTGTTTGCAGTGAATTCATCCCTTCACAGTTATCTGATTGTGAGTTTCGCGAGTGAAGACAGAGTATCGATGGATGTAGGATTCTATTACATGGCAAATGCCATGGGCCGATTGATCGGTACAGTGCTCTCCGGCTGGGTGTTCCAGGTCTATGGAATTGTTGCCTGTTTATGGGTGTCGGCGGTGTTCGTCACTCTGGCGGCCTTGCTCTCACTGGCCTTACCGGCACATGCGGCTCCGACACCGGTTGCTCCAAAACAGGAGTCCTCTGCACAGAGGTCACGCTAAGTGCAGGTTCACCAATTACACAGGCTCCCGCGTTTGGTCTTTTCAATATGCGTGCCGGTACTGTTACCTACCACTGCCAGTCAGATCCATGGGGTAATCACCTAGTCGATGCCGGGAGAAAAACACCAGTGCCATGGTTCATAGTCAATCCCCGACGGATTATCCCTGGGATAGCTGAGGTGGAAATTGAATTCAGCTGCGTGATCACAGAGCCACGCAAATGCCGGGTGGTACTCAAACGTTACCTCTAGCGGCTTTCCGTCACCTGCATGGAGGTCCAGCGCGCGACCGGTGTGGTGCTCGCTGTAACCGGGGATGGCGTTCACCAGGAGTATATCGTCAAGTGACCTGCCTTCTTCCAGTTTCTGGTGAATAAGCCCGCACTGGTATTCGATGGAGCGATGCGCGGACACGAGATTCAGCTCCAAGCCATCAGATTTTGCAGCAGTTTTCATCGCACACCAGGCCTCAAAGGTTCGCGGTGTCATTTGTTGTGGCCGATTGAATAGATCCAGTCCGGCATCAACAAGATCCGTGCATTCCTGACAGGGGGACATCGGAGATGCTTCAATGAAGTCTTCGGTGATCCCCAGTTTCTTAAGGGCTTCGGCCAGATTGAAGTTCATTGGGTGGTTATCTCGACATTGACCGCTACAGCCAGTTCGCTGTCTGGTAATCGCACCGATTCAACAGTAGTGACGGTTTCGGTTGGAACGGTTTCCGCAATTAGTCGTTCGTCTGTCATAAAGGAATTCTAGCACTCACGGGGTAAATGTATTGTTGCCCGTCTGCCTTGTCATCATCCGCGAGAGGATAACGACAGGAAAGCCTGGCTTTAGTCACGCACGACGATACAGCCAGTCTTTTTGTGGGGGTTGGCCTTGTACAGGGAGCAAAAGTCACTCGCAGAAGACTCTGAACTGAAACTACCCGCCTGTACCCTCCACACGGCCTCGGACCCGGATGTCGCTTCGCGGTAAACAGGATCAAACCCTTCGAGTAATAAATCACTGCTGGTGAAAGCCAGGTGCCAGAGCTGCTCAGCACCTGTAATGGTGCTCATGGCTCCAAGTTGTATGCGGTAGGTTTTGTCGTGGTTTACCTCAAAGTCTGGAGATTGAAATCGGATGTCGTTGGGCAAACGCAAATTCCAGCTTCGTGACCATGCTATGGGTTCTGCGGCCTTCACTGTCTCTGCCTCTCCTGTTAGCGCCGATAGTTTATCTCCTGCACCCGGGTGTCCCGAATTGACTGCGCGGGATAACCATTCTTTTGCTGCTTCTGTATCTTGGGTAACACCAATACCGTCCATCAGCATAATACCAACGTTGTACTGGGCCGACGGATGCCC
>JABGVY010000111.1 GCA_018645845.1 Gammaproteobacteria bacterium
ACTACCAGCGTGTCATCTCTCGACCATCAGCCAAATCGATAATCGACGAGGAGCTATTCGCAACCGATGTATTTCGTACGACCGGAGATGCCCCGAAATAGCATCCTGAACCCTGCACTCTAAAGGGTGTTCCGCTGATCAGGTGACGATGCAGTGGCTGGCTAATGACTTTCGAAATGCCTCGGGAAAACCGCCACAAAATAGTGGTAACAAGCTTGCTTGGCGAGATTCCGATCCATGGTCTTGGGCGTTACCAACAAATCCAGCGACAAACCCGTCACCATAGCTGTGTAGGTGTGAACGATCTGATCGGCATTGCGGCTGACGTAGCCACCCTCATCAATAATGTCCTGAAGAATCTCACGAAGGGTTCCATCAGCCAATTCGTCATGGCCTGAGCAAATTTTCTGGTAGGCTGGGCGTGCTTTGCTTTCGCCCCAGAAAGAAAACCAAACAGCCAATTTGTCGCGAGTACAGACCTTAGGACCGAAGTCGAATTCGATGCAGGCTTCCAGTTTTTCAACGGAGGAAAGCTTGCCGTTGTGGCCGATCTTTTCCCAGCCTTCGATGTATTCTTCTGAGACTACACGCAGGGTTTCCTGCAGCAGGTTTTCTTTGCTCTGAAAATGCAAATTGACGATACCTAGACTAAGGCCAGCCTCCTGTGTGATCTCCGCCATGGTCGTATTGGAGAGTCCCGAGCGGGCGATGCACTTCATGGTGGCCTTAATCAGCTCTTGCCTACGCGCTTCCTTAGCATCTTCGCGTTTGGTGCGTTTTTGATGGCTCGGAGAGATCGCCATAAGGGTCCTGTTGGGCGTTTCGATGTTCGATCATACCCAAAAACTGAGGTCAAATAAATGAATGATCATTCATTTATAATATGGACTTAGCCATAGCGCCATGTCATGCTTCACGGTGTACTTACGCCGAGTTCAATGCGATGAAAAAATACGACGCGATAGTGATAGGAGCGGGCCACAACGGTTTAACCAATGGTGCCTATCTGGCCAAAGCGGGACTCGACGTCCTGGTGGTCGAGCGTAACGCCTACATCGGCGGGGCCACTGTGAGCCGGGAACTCTATCCTGACTGGAAATACTCCAATTGCTCTTATGTCTGCAGCTTGCTTCGACCTGAAATCACGCGCGACCTGGAGTTGCCACGCCATGGTTTGCAGGTGGTTCCCTATGGCGGTGGTGTGACCTACATGGAGAACGGCGATCACTTCGCTAACTACAATGAGCACGATCGCCAACTACGAGAAATTAGCCGTTTGTCCGTGCGCGATGCCAATGCTTATGAGCGCTATGAAGCTGATGTCATGAAGCAAACCCGGTTGATACGCCCGTTCCTGATGCGCACACCACCAGACCCTACCTCCCTTAAGCCACGTGACCTTAAAGAACTGGCGGTACTGGCTAAGGCATTTACCGAAATGGGAGAGACGGGGTTAGCCGATACGCTGCGATTCTGGACCATGAGCATTGGCGATTATCTTGACGAGTACTTCGAAACAGATGTCCTCAAGGCTCATCTGGCCGGCAGTGGCATCATCGGTACAGCACTGGGCGTGTATTCTCCTGGAACTGCTTATGTCTTATTGCACCACTACATGGGTGACGTTGATGGCACAGTCGGCGCCTGGGGCTTTGCTCGTGGGGGCATGGGCGCGGTGTCCGGCGCCCTCGCGGCATCCTTCCAAAGCTATGGCGGTGAAATTCGCTGTGATGCAAACGTGGATCAGATCATTGTTAAAAATGGTCGCGCCACCGGCGTCGCGCTGAAGGACGGCACTGAACTGTATGCCGACAATATTGTTTCCAACCTGGACCCTAAACGGACTTTCCTCGACATCATGGACGCTAGCGACTTGCCCGCGGATGTGGTCAGGAAAGCCGAGAACTTCAAGATTCGCGGTTCCTCCGGCAAACTGAATATAGCGCTGGACGGCCTGCCGACCTTCCATGGCATGGATCCCAGAAGCCCATTAATGATGGGGGACATGCACTTCAGTGATTCGCTGGAGCGAATGGAGCGAGCCTACGACGACTGGAAAGATGATACCTGGTCAAAAGACCCTTATCTGGACATGCTGATTCCCTCACAGATAGACCCGACCATGGCACCTCCGGGCAAGCATATGATGACGGTATTTGTGCAGTACGCGCCTCCCAAGATTAATGGTCGTGATTGGACCAGCGAGGATCGCGACGCCTTCGGCAAAACGGTCATTGACTCCATTGGCCAGTACAGCCCCGATTTTAAGGATCTCATTTTACATGCCGAAGTTAGAACACCCCAGGATATTGAAAATGAAGTGGGCCTGACTGAAGGTAATATCTTCATGGGCGAACTCACTTTCGACCAGTTATTGTTTAATCGCCCATTCCCGGGTTACGCCCAGTACCGGGGACCGGTAAAAGGTATGTATATGTGCAGCTCCGGTAGCCACCCGGGCGGCGGAGTAATGGCTGCGCCAGGCGCCAATGCCGCACGCGAAATTTTGATGGACTTGAAGTTAACCAATACCGTGCCAGGGGGATATGCCGATGACTGATTATGATGTGATCGTTG
>JABGVY010000062.1 GCA_018645845.1 Gammaproteobacteria bacterium
CTTCCATGAAGTACCCGCCGAGAGCGACTTCCCGCTCATAAAAAGGGCTGACGAAAAGGTCTCGGCCAGTCGCAAAGGGTTCGCGCGGGTGTACAGCTGGCGTGTAAATCTTCTGTGCGATCTCACGACACCTACCGGCCACATAGCTCTCTTCTTTCTGTGCTGGATAAAATCGAGCGATGTCGATAGCGTGGGGGTCGTGATCTGGCATTCCTTTTGTCATCCAGTCAGCGACAACCTTGCCAATACCCGGGCCGTCTTTTACCCAGACTGCTTCTGCAAACCACAGGCCTCCCACCTCGGGTGATTCGCCAACGAGTGAACCGCCGTCTGAGGTGACAGACAGCAACCCATTGAAGCTGTGTCGTTCTTCCCACCCCAGTTCGCCAAGAATTGGGGTTAATTCCAGGGCTTTTTCGTAGGCGCTCATGACCTGCTCGAGGGAGAGATTCAGCATCGATGGTGACAGGGAGGCCTCTTCCGGTTCCAGGATGTCTCTTGGATGGACGAGCCTCGGTTCCTCTGTTTCGTAGTAACCCCATTCGATTCGACCTCCCTCCGTGGTCGTCGGGTCACCCGTATCCCTAATGTATCCCGAATTACCCTGATCCCTGAACAGGGGATAGACGATCTCGACCCCTGTTCCGTCGAGTGCCTGATAAGGACCGAAAAACATCAACGGGTGTTCTACCGGTGTTAACGGAAGGGGGCTGCTAACCTGGTCAGCAATCAGGGGTCCCCAGATACCGACAGACAACACGACCTTGTCTGTTGCAATGTAGCCTCTGCGGGTTTCGACACCACAGACCTTCCCGTCCTTCACGTCAATTTTTGTTGCAGGCGTGTATGGGAATGCTTTTAGCGCACCAGACGCGACTGCTTCATCAATGAGGTCTCCTGCTACTTTTTGTGACCTGGGCACGACTAGCCCCGCATCAGGGTCCCACAGGGCACCCTGAATTGCTGACTCATCTACAAGGGGGAATTTTTCTTTTGTTTCTGCTGCTGAAATCAACCTGGCGCTGGTTCCGTAGGCTTTGCCTTGGCCAACTTTTCGCTTCAGTTCAAGCATGCGGTCATCATCGCCGACTCGTGCAACCTCTAAACCGCCGATGCGGACGTAGTTGCCCCGGGCTTCATAGAAGTCCTGGCTGTACTTGGTTGTATAAGTGGTGAATCTGTCTGCACCCGTGGTGTAGCAGAAGTCTGACGCGTGTGCTGTTGACCCGATGTCGGTTGGGACAGCTGACTTGTCGAGGCCAACAATATTATCCCAGCCCAGCTCTATCAGGTGGTGTGCGACGGATGAACCTACGATACCGCCGAGTCCGATGATAACCACATCGGCATGGTCCGGAAAGTTTGCCAATTTGTTGCTCCACGGCATTTTTTTTACGAGAGTTATCTTACTCTAATTTTAGGGCTGACCTGCGATATGCATGATGGCGTATGCCGTTTTTGAGCTTTTTTTTGTCGCATGTGTTTAACGAATACGGGCTTTGTGAATGGGGTTCAATGATTGACGTTTTGAAGTCAAACTTTGTCGAAAAAAAGCAAGCCCCTGCAGAGAGTTGCGTGTCAAATCAGGGTCAAGAAAAGGTGCAATGCCGCGGGAGGAGACAAGAGTTATGGAACCTGAATCAAAACCATCGGCGATTGCTGACGCTGATCTAGCCGCGGCTCATAGTGGTGGAGGCTTTAAAGCAAATTATGATCTTAAGCATTTTGCTTCTATTGAAATTCTGCCGACCCAGGTCATCCAAGCGCCACCGCTTTCTGAACTTTTCGCCGAAGGAACCGAAATCTATCTGCCGCTCCTGCGTGGCGATGATCTTAACCTCTCCGTAACTGCAGCAAAGAAAGTACAGAGTGAATGCATGGTTGCAATACCTCACCTTGCAGCACGTTCAATTCCCGACGCCAGCCAACTCGATGAATGGCTCCATGAATTGTCAGAGACCGGGTGTAATCGTCTGATGCTGATAGCAGGCGATCCTCTCTCACATCAGGGCCCGTATAGTGACACACTCGATGTGCTGAGTTCCGGGCTGCTGGAAAAACATGGCTTCATTCATCTTGGTGTTGCCGCTCATCCCGACGGACATTTACATGCCAGTGAAGCTGACGTTAGATCTGCTCTGGAAATGAAAAAAGCTTATGCGCGTGAGAAAGACGTGCACATGTGGTTGGTCACCCAGTTTGTCTTCGACATGACGAACTTTGCAAATTGGCTGGACGCCTGGGAAGAAGCCTTTGACTTCCTGCCGATCCACGTGGGCCTCGCTGGACCATCCAGCCTTGCTAGTCTGATGCGCTACGCCGCGCGTTGCGGTGTCGCCACTTCTGTAAAAATGCTGCTCACTAACCGCAATTCAAGGAAGCTGATGGGTTCATGGAATCCTGATGATCAGCTAAAAGAGCTTTACGAACTTTGTGGTAACCATGTCAGTAGACGCTTGAAAGGGCTGCATCTCTTTCCGTTTGGTGGGCTTGAAAGTGCGTCCAGATGGCTGGACGAGGGTGATGGGGGAAGATGAGCTTCGGACCAAAAAACAAACTATCGGAACCGGATCGCAATGATCAACTGCCCCCGGGAATGCTGGATATTGAAATAGCGCGGTCCGTCGCGCCACAATTGATCCTACTTCTTGCGCCCTACTTCTTGCGCCCTATTTTGTTGACAAGATGCCGAATAATTTTCGCCACATCGGTTGAATACCACTGATGCACCCGAACGCCAGGATCATTGATGCCAGACGCCATCCCTAGTCCTGTGGCTTTAGCGTTTTCAAACAACCTTTTGCTGAAGGACAGGAGTTCAGTACGAGGAGGTTGTTAATGACTTGGAATCGCAGGTTCGACGAATACTTGCGCCTTCGAATGCTGTGTATGCCAGCAGCATGGACATGGCAAGGGCGGCGACGACGTAAAGAGCAGCCTCTGTCCAGTTGGAAACGATCCCGGTCATCACTGGACCGATGATGGAGCCAGCGCCGTGCAACAGCAGGAACAGCGTGGCGATTTCAACGCGTGACAGATGACTCTTTGCATTTGCCTCAGCTGCACAAAGCGCGTACAGACTGAGACTTGTCCCACCGAAAAGAAACATGACGATTACCAGATGTCCTGTGTTCTGAGGAACCACCAGTATTCCCGAAACAGCGATTAACGTGCATGCTAATGAAGCGGCTGTGATAACCCTGACTCTGCCGATGAGATCTGCAAGGTAGCCAAGTGGCAGTTGAAAAACACCTCCTCCTATAACCACAGCCATCATCACGGAACTGACAGAAGAGGCCTCCAGGCTATTTTTTCCGGCGATGAGTGGTGCCATCGTCCATAGACTGCCGGTGACCACTCCCGACAGAAACGATCCAGCCCGAGCAATAGGTGGTAGAGCGTAGATGGAACCTGTTCGAAATTTCCTCTGTTTCAGCGCCATAGGTTGGTCTCCACAGAACAGGCCGACAGGAATGAGCGCCAGCATCATCATCACAGCGGCACCGGTGAAAAGCATATTGGCAGGTAGCAGGCCATAGAGAACCTGACCACTGGCGATGGCGATTAACGTCACCGTAACGTAGATTGCAGTGAGTCGGGCGCGCTGATGATCGAGAGCATGCTCATTGAGCCAGCTTTCTGCGGTCGTGTAGATCGCTGCAAGGCACCAGCCGTTGGCAAGTCTAAGTAGTATCCACACGGGAAAGAGTTGGATTGCTTCAAGCATTAGAAGGCTGGCAGCAGTGAGACCAGCAACCGTGAGAAAAACACGAATGTGACCTGCGCGGGAAAGAAGTTTGGGTACACTCAGACACCCGAGAACAAAACCGAAAAAATAGGCTGCAGCGGTCAGCCCGATTTCCGTATCAGACCAGCCGATTGCGCGCGCATGAACCGGCAGCAGCGTCAGTTGCAACCCATGCCCGGTCAGTAGTATGCCGACTGAAACCAGCAGCAGTTTGATGCTCTTGGCCACGATAGCGCTTGTCCTGTGAATTGGTTTAATCGCGCGCATTCTATGGATGGGCGCGCTGACGTAAATCAAAATAAATTTGATGCGACGTAAAAAAAATGTAATATCGCCAGCCCACCTGGGAGTATCCGTTCATGGATATCGATCTGTTGAAAACATTTGTTGAGGTCAACCGCACGCGTCATTTCGCCCGTGCTGCTGAGAACCTGTTTGTGACCTCCGCTGCCGTTTCGGCCAGAGTAAAGCAGCTTGAGAGCCAGCTTGGTGTCGACCTTTTTATTCGACAGCGTGGAAACCTGAGGCTGTCCCTTGAAGGAGAGAGATTGCTGCCTCATGCAGAGACTATGATCGCCGCGTGGGCTAGGACTGTGCACGAAGTGCAGCTGCGACCGGAGGTCGATGCACGACTTGCGCTCGGGTCAACACCGGGAATCTGGTTGCTGTCGTTACAGGAAAGATTGGCGGAAATAAGAGAAACGACACCAGAGATAGCGATTCAGGCGGAGGGTCATTCCTCGGAA
>JABGVY010000154.1 GCA_018645845.1 Gammaproteobacteria bacterium
CACCAGGGACCTACACCAGAGACCTACACCATGAAAATGGATGTGCAGAACGAAGCGATCACCAAATATCTGGACCGATATGCAGAAGCGGAAGCTGCTATCAAACTGCCAGGCGGTCGCTATGACTACAGCCTGGTCATTCCTGCATTTAACGAAGATCACGAAAGTGTGCTCAAAGTCTGGCAACAGATAAAGCCTGGCACCTCTTTCCTCGTCATCCTCGTGGTTAATAGCCCTGTTGAGGAAGACCACTCTGCCCGAATGTTAATTGATGGGCTGACGAGTCATCAGCAAATGAGTCAGCTAACAGAGCAGGCGCAACTGGTTGAAAAAGCTGGCAGTGCCACGGGCCCCGACCTATTGATCATAGATCGTTTCTCCCGCGGCTACAGCATTGATAAAAAGCGGGGCGTCGGCCTTGCCCGTAAGATAGGGATGGATATCGCAGCGTCCCTGATGAATCAGGGCGTGATTTCAGGCAACTGGCTATTCACCACTGATGCAGATGCAGAGCTGCCTGAAAATTACTTCAGCGTTGAAACCGGAGGTGATGACGCCGCTTTCATCTACCCTTTTAAACATATGCCGCAACCGGGGCTGGAATTACCCATGCAGTTGTATGAGATCAGCATGTTGTATTACGTCGCTGGACTTCTCTGGGCAAACTCACCCTATGCCTACCCCACTATCGGCGCAACGATCAGCTGTTCACTGGATCGATACGCCGCGGTTAGAGGCTTTCCAAAACGAAACACTGGTGAAGATTTTTACCTGCTGAACAAACTGCGCAAAACCGGTGAGGTCAGATTGGCCGGCGGTGACCCCATCGTCATCTCTGGAAGAACCTCAGATCGCGTTCCTATTGGTACAGGTCAGGCGATCAGGGCAATTCATGGTCTGGACTCGCCCATCTTGGAATTCACGCTCGAACATCCCAATTGTTTTTCGCAACTGAAGCGTTTCCTCGAATGGCTGGACGGTATATCCGTCACGCAGCCAGGACAACTGTCCACCGGTGACCCCAACACCGACGACTATGTCCAACAGATTGGTCTGATTCCACACTACGAACACAAAAGGCAGCAGTCCCCGACACCCATGATCATGCGAAAACACCTGAATGACTGGTTCGATGGCCTGAAAACCCGGCAGTTTATCCACCATTTTCGGGATCAGCACTTTGGACGGGTCACCATCGCAGAACTGGAAAGCACCCCTTTCATGCCTCGGCTGAAGGATGGTACGTATGGCCCTGATGCCAAGCTTGATACCATAAGAGCCTCATTACATGCTTTTATCTATCACTAGAATGCCTGTAAAGTGGTAGTATTAGCGCCGCTTTTTGCAGCTAAAGCACTAAAAATGAACAAAATATTCATAGACGGGCAAGCCGGGACAACCGGTCTCCAGATTCAAGAGCGATTATCGCTTCGGTCTGACATCGAACTCATCGAAATTGACCCTGCGGAAAGGAAGAATCCTGACGCCAAACAATCAATCATCGACCAGGCTGATGTTGTTGTCCTGTGCCTGCCTGACGATGCGGCCCGGGAAGCTGTCAGGAACACCAAAAACCCCCATACCCGGTTTATCGATGCAAGTACCGCCCATCGTGTGAACCCTGACTGGACCTATGGCATGCCAGAACTGATGCCCGGCCAGCGAGACGCCATCGCATCAGCCAGACTAATCTCAAACCCGGGTTGTTATCCAACAGGTTTCCTCGCCACCGTAAAACCGCTGATCAGTGCAGGCGTTCTTGCGCATAATGCGCTCATCAGTATCAGTGCGATTTCCGGGTACAGCGGCGGCGGCCGTCAGCTGATCGAAAAATACGAATCAGAGAGTGCCAATTGGCCGGCGAGGCCATACAGCCTGGCGCTGAAACACAAGCATGTGCCAGAGATGACACAGTATGCCGGACTCTCAACCAGCCCGCTCTTCACACCGACCGTGGGTCACTTTTACAAAGGCATGTTGGTTTCCGTGCCCATACACAGGGACCAACTGGTTAAAGCCCAATCCATTGAAAATGTCCACCAGCTTATTAGCGATCAATATGCCACTGAGCCCTGCATCAATGTCATGCCACTTAACGACGATGCAGCACTGCAGGACGGATTCCTTGATCCAGAGGCAGCTAATGGTACTAATCGAGTCGATGTGTTCGTCTATGGTCATAACGACCAAATGATGCTGATTGCAAGGCTCGACAACCTCGGTAAAGGCGCAGCCGGGGCAGCGGTACAAAACCTGAACCTAATGTTGCAGGTCACGGAACTGGAGGGCTTGTCGCTATGACGGATCTTCGCGCAAGACAATCAGAATTACAGGATCTTTTTGACACCTATGTCGATGCTGGACTGAGGCTGGACCTGACGCGAGGGAAACCTGCCGCTGAACAACTGGACCTGTCCAACGATCTGGATGGCATTCTTGAGGGTTTCTACCTGTTACAGGGGGGCACAGATGTCCGCAACTACGGCGGTATCCTCGGCATTCCAGAAGCACGGCAACTGGGTGCTGAGTTCATAGGCGCAACATCCGAGCAGGTGATGGTGGGCGGCAATAGCAGCCTTAACCTGATGTACCAGTATGTTGAACACATGATGCCGCATTGGCGTGGTGAACCTGTCAAGTTTCTCTGCCCGGTACCCGGCTATGACCGGCACTTCACCATCTGTGAACATTTCGATATTGAAATGATCACTGTTCCGCTGAACGATGATGGCCCGGACATGCAGCAGGTGAAGGAACTCGTCTCACAGGATGCCGCCATAAAAGGTATCTGGTGTGTTCCCAAATATTCCAACCCGACGGGCAACACCTACTCGAAAGAAATTGTTGAGCAGTTCGCAGAAATCCCCAAAGTCGCCGGGGATAACTTCAGGGTTTTCTGGGACAACGCCTACGCAGTTCATGACCTGGTGGAACAGGGTGATGAACTCCCCAGCCTAATGACTGCTGCTGGAAAAGCTGGCACAACAGACAGTGTCGTTATGCTGGGTTCAACCTCGAAGGTCACTTTTGCAGGCGCAGGCATTTCTTTCCTGGCCACGAGCACATCTCAGCTCGCAGCCTTTGAAAAATTTCTTTCGAACCAAATGATTGGCTTCGACAAGGTCAACCAACTGCGCCATGTTCGTTTCCTGAAAGACAGCGATGGCATCAAGGCCCACATGGCAAAGCACCGCGACATTATCAAGCCGAAGTTCGAGCTGGTGCTGAACATGCTTGAGAAGCATCTGGCGGGGAAAAACATGGCAAGCTGGAACAGCCCACGTGGTGGTTACTTCATATCACTGGACACACGCCCCGGGCTTGCCACTACCATTATCAGCATGGCGGCAGATGCAGGAGTCAAACTGACACCAGCAGGGGCAACTTTCCCCTACGGCAAGGATCCGGAGAACAAGAACATCCGCCTCGCACCAACTTTCCCGGAACTCGCCGAACTTGAGAGCGCCATGGACGTGTTTGTCCCCTGCGTGGAGCTTGCATCTCTGAACGCTGAACTGGATTGACGTGCTGCTTCAGCCACTAGACCAGGCCGTCTTGGCGCTCTATTTCGCGCTCATGCTGTGCCTGGGCATCTACTTTTCCCGCACCAACAACACGACTGAACAATACTTTTTAGGCGGCCGTAATTTTAATGGCTGGGTGATTGGCCTGTCCCTGGTCGGCACTTCAATCAGTTCGATCACATTCCTTGCCTACCCAGGCGATGCCTTCAAAACGAACTGGCTTCGCTTCCTGCCTAACCTGATGTTGCCGGTCGCGATCATCTTTGCGGCTTATTACTTTTTGCCGCGCTTACGAAAAAATAACAGTGTCACTGCATACGAGTTTCTGGAAGGCAGGTTTGGGCCTTCGGTCCGCGGATATGCTGCCAGTGCATTCCTTGTAGCACAACTCGCGCGGATCAGCATGATCCTTTACCTGATTGCCCTGGTGATACAGAGCATTACAGGACTTGATGCCGAGTACAGTATTTTGGTCGCAGGTGTCTTCGTGGCTGCCTATACAATCCTCGGCGGTATCGAGGCAGTTATTTGGACCGATGTCATACAGACTATCGTGTTAATTGCTGGCGGTCTGTTCTGCATTGTTACGATCATTTCACTGGTACCGGGCGGCCTAACGGAAATTGTCGAAACAGCCTGGTCCGCTAATAAACTGGGGGTGGGAGCAATCAGCGACACCGGCTTTGAGCCTGCCAACTGGGGGCTCGCCCTCAGCGAAAAGACCGCTACCATGATGCTTTTTATCGGGCTGATCGGCTGGCTGACTGAATATTCCAGTAACCAGAATACGGTGCAGCGATTTTGTGCCTCGAAAAGCGAACTAGAAGCCCGCAGGGCAATGTTCATCTGCGCCCTGGTGAGCATCCCTACCTGGGCCTTCTTCATGTTCCTGGGCACGGCCCTCTGGGTGTTATTCCAGCACCAGCCCGCCGACCTTGCAACAAGCATCCTTGCCGGCGGCAATCGCGCGGAAGAAATACTGCCCTATTTTATTACCCACTATCTGCCAAGCGGCCTTGTAGGGCTGGTCATTGCAGCTGCAATTGCGGCTGCAATGTCATCACTCGATAGCAGTATCAACGCGATCGCTACTGTCTCGACCCACGATATCTACCGTCGATTCCTGAAAAAAGACCAGGTTGATGCACATTACCTGGCGTTCGCCCGCACCATCACATCTCTGGCTGGCATTCTGATGATTGCAGGAGCCCTGTACCTGCTCGAAACAACCACCACGACCCTGCAGGACACAGCGACCATTTTGACGGCACTTCTGGCGGGCGGCCTTCTAACGATCTACTTAATCGGATTTTTCTCGACCAGATGCAGTACAATCCACATTCTTCTGGGTATTGTGGCCACTATGGCCTTTACCCTCTGGAC
>JABGVY010000241.1 GCA_018645845.1 Gammaproteobacteria bacterium
AGCAAAAATGGCTGCAACAAACTAGCGATCACAAGGAAGGCATAAAAGCTGTCGCTGAAAAACGCGCAGGTAACTTTACAAACAGCTAGATGTAAAACCTCAGCGCTGTGGTGCTCGCATCACAACGCTGATAGGTAATGCGAAATTAACTGGCAGCTTGAGTTTCAGGGCCGGAGCAAAGCATCGGAGTGAAGCATCGGCGTAAAGTCCCGGCGTAAAGTGCCGGAGCAAACAAGACCCGCGAGTTGCTGCAGCACCCAGAAGCACATGAAACCGAAAATTCAAAGGTGGTTTTAACCGCGGTCCGGCGTGTCTAGGTCAATTTGCTCGATTGAATGAGCTGTAGCGATTTCTGGTAGTGGTATCGCATCTGGTCCTCACCGTATTGATATTCCGTACCAACCGGACAGGCATTTCGTGCGAGGCACTGATAGGCGCAGGCTGACCCTTCCCTTACCCTCTCGTCCATACATGCCTGCAAATCAAACGTAACCCCGAGGGCACCAACCGGGCATGCATCAACACATGGTCTGTCGACGCATTTTTCGCACGGCGCCTCCGCCAAATTGTCTTTCTGAGCCACGACGTCATGAGTTTCATAAAAGGTATTTGCCAGCAGGACGACCCTATAGGCAAACCAGGTTCCATGCATGGCATTAACCCCAATCCCCAGCGCCGAATCAGCATGCCAGCCCAGTTGTTTCCCAAGCGCCCGCAAATCAATCTGAAGACCGGTAGATGGATAAAGAACCAGATAATCCGCACACCCAACCCGTTGAAGAAAATCTTCGACCATTTTGACCGACATACAATCCAGCGGGTCGCTTCCCGTCAGTGGTTTGTCCAAAGATTTCCATAACCTAGAACCGGCATGCCCGAACACCAATAGCTGGTTATAGTCACCTGCATGCTCTGGCAACTCTATTGCTACTGTGGAAACCTCAAGGGCTGCCTGCAATGTGAAGCCTTTCTGTAACAGCAGCGGGTCTATTGGCAACCGAGTGACTCGTACTCTGCTCGATTAAAGTCAGAGTTGCGGAACACTGATCGATAACTCTGGCATTTCTCGTCCTTGGAACCAAAATCCTCAGCCAGAAACCCTGCCCGCAAACCACCTTTTGTGAGAACCTCTCGTTCCATGCGTATGCCACCGTCCAGTTCGGTATCGAGGACGATAAAATTACCCGGCTCATCCGTCCTCCATGGTAACCACTCATGTTCCCGACCATTAGTACCGGATCCAGGATTCCCTGTACGCGCAAATTGCGCCCAATAAGACATCATCGAGTGCGAGAGTAGTGACACGTCATCAAACGTTGAATCTGGAAAAAGAATCTTCATCGGCTCGGGGAAATACCCAAAGACGAAAAAGAGTTCGATAGCATGTGCAGCACCAAACAACTCCTGAAAGTCCACGAAACCCAGGTTTCTCCAGTCATCCGCGTCAAACCGATAGGAAAATACCGACTCAGGTTGGTCCTGGCTGATTGCCTGGGCAATTTCGTCAACGCCCCGGGCTCGCCAAAACTGGCTACCGTACTTAACATCTCTGCTGTAGGCCGTTGGGTTTTTGATTGTCGTCGGAAACCCACTAACAGAATCAACATACTCCGGGAGAAACGCCATAAAGAGCGCGACTTCATCCCGATTAGTACCAAGAATCACAGGAACATTTGCATACAGGGTTGGATCTGAGAAAATATCGATGCTAGACATTTCCGGCAGGACATACCCATCCCCAATCAGTAGCGGCATATCAATCATGCCCGCAAAACTTGAATCGAAAATCTCGAAAATGTTCTGCAGTGGCAGATTCCTCATCCAGCTAGAGAGTTCTTCCGCACCCATCTCGCTCTGCATAACCATCGCTGACGATTTCCCCGGTGCTCGCCCTGATCGAACGAGCCAGTTCGCAGCCATTTCCCGAGAAGTCATCACAGGATTATCATCCTGTCTTTTCCAGGGAACCTGCGCCTGCTCCCGCGTAAAAATGTTAAGGCCACCGCTTTGTACAATCGCTCTATGAAACAAACCTTTCGCCAACGGTGATGCCATCAGGCTGAGCACATTAAACCCCCCGGCGGATTCACCATAAATGGTGACATTTGCTGGGTTTCCGCCAAATACTGCAATGTTTTCCTGAACCCAACCAAGCGCAGATATCAGGTCCAGCGTCCCATAGTTCCCGGAGGCATCCTGCTGCGTGGCCGAAGTCTCCCTGAGAGCATCATGGAAAAACCACCCCATTGGGCCCAGCCGATAGTTGACGCTGACTACGATCACCTTTTGCTCGGTAGCCATCATCGAGCCATCATAAATCTGGGATAAATCACTGCCACCATTTCCAACAGAGTTACCTCCGCCATGAATCCAAAACATGACAGGTAAGGCCTCGTCGGCTGTCGGGACACCATCTTGGTGGTATGTCGGCGCCCAGACGTTCAGTCGAAGGCAGTCTTCGGCACCAACAAAAGCCCCGTCGAAGTCAGTATTTGGAATTACAGGTAGCTGAGGACACTGGACACCATAGTTCAGCATCTCCTTACGCCCCTCCCATGGCAACGCCCTCAGCGGAGCCCTCCACCTAAGATCACCGAGCGGGGGCTGAGCATACGGCACCCCCAGCCAGACGTGTGCACCGTGCTTTCCCTGCAATCCAATAATGTCACCCGTCGACAGCGCCCTTACCGAGGAAGGGGATGTCATTTTTGCGGCTTCTTCCCCCGGGCTTAGGTAGCTGTAGACTCCAACAGCAGAACCAACCGCAATGAGGACAATGAAAAGCAGCAGTAGTAGAATAAATTTCAACATGCTTGGTTCATAACCGTCTGATTTAGATACAAGTTATACCACTAATCACGCAGCGAATTTACAGTAATATGTGAGACAGCTCAGTTTTTACTTCCGCGCCGCAATTAGTTTAGGATCAGGCACTTATCGCTACGTATTTAAACGTACTTTTTTACAAAGAGAGGAATCACCATGATTGTTGTTGTCGCGGCACTAAAATTTGAAAACCAGGAAGCCAGGGACATGGCCGTAGAAGTTACCCGAGATGTGCAGTTAGCCACACGGGAAGAAGAAGCAGGATGTTACGACTATTGCTTCGCCCCCGATCCTTCTATCCCAACCCGAATTCAGGTTTACGAATTATGGGAAGACAGCGACACTCTCGCAGCACATTTCGAACACCCCAACTATGCCAAGATGGTTGAAGTTCTTGGTCAGGCTGGTGTCGTTGAAAGCGTCAACCAGGCTTACCTGGTAGAAAAAGGCGAGCCTGTCTACGGCCCGAACGGAGAACGTAAAGAAGCGTTCTTTCAAGACTAAGCGTCTTCAGGATTAAGCGCGTGAAAACTATTGCGACTAGCCCAGGATAACGACATGCACCAGATATTTACCAACGCAACTCTATTTACTGCAACAGACCACAACACGATCACCCACGGTGCCGTCTGGGTGGAAGGAAACCGAATTAAGTACGCTGGTGCAGGCGACAAATTGCCCGACACACCACCGGACGCTATTCACCACGACGTTAATGGAAAATTTATAATGCCCGGCATGACAGAAACTCATGCTCATTTGTCGTTCGCTGATGCCAGTCCATTTGGGATTGGAGACACGAGTGTCGAAGCTGCAACCGTCACTGCCGTGCACAATTCCCGGCTGATGCTGGCATCAGGCTTTACCTCTGCCGTGAGTTTCGGTTCAACGTACAGCATAGATGTTGCCCTTCGCGAGGTGATTAACACCGGAAAAATTATTGGTCCGAGGCTTCGCGCCGCTGGTCGCGATCTCGGTGCGACCGCCAGTAATGTCGATTCAGGCGGTAGTCTTAGTCAGATCGCAGATGGTCCCTGGGCGCTGCGTCAGGCAGTAAGGCAACAGCGAAAATCAGGTGTCGACATCGTCAAAATATTTATTGATGGCGAAGCTATCAATAGTCAGAACCCCCCGGGTGAACTGTCATTCACCGACGAAGAAGTGAATGCCATCGTGGACGAAGCGCACCGGCGAAAAATGCGCGTGGCGTGCCACGCTCGTTCCGCCGCAGCTGTCAAACAAGCGGTCCGAGCAGGTGTAGATTTCGTTGGTCATGCCAACTACCTGGACGATGAAGCCGTAGAACTATTGGCAGCAAGAAAAGATAACATTTTTGTCGGTCCTGCAATCGCCTGGGAAATCACCTACCTTGAGAAGTGCGAAACGATTGGCGTGACACGCGAAACCGTTATCGCACAGGGATACGAGGCAGAGATAGAAGCCACAGTCGCCACAGTGGCGAAACTCAGGGCCGCCGATATCAAGCTAGTTGTCGGAGGAGACTATGGCATTTCCATTGCCCCCCACGGAACCTATGCGAAAGATCTGGAATATTTCGTTACCTATTTTGGTATGAGTAATGCGGAATCTCTAATTTGTGCTACCAGAAACGGAGGCCTTGCATTTGAACCAGACGGTAGCATTGGAACATTGGAAGAAGGCAGCCTGGCCGACCTGGTGATTGTTGATGGAAACCCACTAGAAGATATTACGATACTGCAGGATCATCAAAACCTGACCGTGATGAAAGACGGCGTTTTGTACCAGAACCTGGAAAATCCGAATCCGTACCTGGCAAACACAACGCAATAGAGAATCATAATGTTGAAGAACATGCCTGATACCGGAACTGACTGGGATTCACTCAGGGCCGAGATGATCACACGCGGAGGTAACGACGCAAAGTGGCGTGAAGGTAAAACAGCGGTGTATGTTTTCAACGCCGGTGAAGACGTCTCCAGAGTGCAAAAAGAAGCATACACCATGTACATGTCTGAGAACGGACTGGGACCCCTCGCCTTCCCAAGTCTTAAGCAGATGGAAGACGAAGTCGTTGGCATGGGACTAAACCTTCTCCACGCCCCGGAACATGCCGTCGGAAACATAACCTCCGGTGGCACCGATTCTATTAACATGGCAGTTAAAGCATCACGCGACTACGCCGTGGCAACCAGAGATGTCGCTGGCACCCCAAATATTGTCGCACCCTACTCCGCTCACCCAGCTTTCGATAAAGCAGCCATGATGATGAGCCTGGAACTACGCCGGGTGCCTGTGGCTGACAACTTACTAGCAGACGTAACCGCAATGTCTGCGGCCTGTGACGACAATACAATTATGCTGGTAGGTTCTGCGCCCAGTTTTCCCTATGGCCTGATCGATCCAATCACCAAACTCGGCGAACTCGCGGAAGAAAAAAACCTGTGGTTACATGTTGATGCTTGCGTAGGCGGATACATCGCGCCGTTCGTTCGCATGAACGGCGGCGATATTCCTCCTTTTGATTTCGAAATCGCAGGTGTTCGCTCCATGTCAGCGGACCTTCACAAATATGGCTACTGCGCAAAGGGAGCCTCCACTGTTCTATTTAGTGACGAATCATTACGACAGCACATGATCTTCGATTGCGCCGACTGGCCCGGGGGACGGATGGTCACGCCAACACTGGCGGGCACACGCCCTGGCGGCGCGATCTCTGCCGCCTGGGCTGTGATGAATTATCTCGGAGTGGAAGGCTATCGCGCAAAACACAAACTGGTGACGAATGCCCGCGAAGCGATTGAGAGGGGTGTGATTCAACTTGGATTCCATATACTGGGCGAGCCTCAACTCGGTATCGTTGCGTTCAGTCACCCGACAGAGAATGTATTCGCCATCTACAAACAAATGTATAACCGAGGATGGTTTACTAGCCTAACAACAGTACCAAAAGCACTACATCTGATGTTGTCTCCATTTCACGCAGAAGTGACAGGCACCTACCTCAATGACCTGAAGGACTCGCTCAAGGCCGTTCAATCGGGTGACAAAGATGCGGTAACAGAATCACGTTATAGCTAGTTCATGCCCGACAATTCACAAGCGAGTCAATAGAATGCACCATTATCATACTGTTAGAAAACAACCCGGCGACTTGACGGAAAATGGCCACAGCGTTGTATAGTTCCCGAGCAGTAGAAGGCAAATAAAACCAAAACCAGGAGACACCCATGAGCTACCAGTGGAGCTACGGCGATATTCTTGAGGCCGTAGAAAAAATCACACCAGAAGATCAACCAGCATTGATTCACGGTGATCGAGTGACTAACTGGGGGGACTTCGTCCGCAGAACCAACAACCTCGCACGCAACCTTTTGGCCAGTGGCGTCCAAACGGGAGAAAAAATCGCTTTCTATATGCGGAACTGTCCTGAATACAGCGAGGGAATAGCTGCCGGCTTCAAAGCCGGTTTAACACATGTAAACGTGAACTACCGGTACATCGAGCACGAGCTTATCCACTTGATCGATAATTCCGATGCGACGGTTGTCGTTTATCACTCAGAGTTCCAGCACTATGTAGATGAAATAAAAAATCAGTTACCCGGCGTGAAGCACTGGCTGGTCGTGGACAATGGAAACGCGTCCAACTATGAAGATATGGCGAACAAAGGAGACGGTTCATCTCCGGGCATCAAACACAGCGCCGACGACCTCTTATTCCTTTATACCGGCGGTACAACGGGCATGCCTAAAGGTGTCATGTGGCGCCACAGTGATCTTTTCCAGGTGCTTGGTGCTGGCGGCAATCCGCGCCTGGGCACTCCACCCTGCACAGACCTGGCAGAATTCTTGGAACGGCTTAAGGTCAGTCCAAGAACAGTTAACATGCCCCTTCCACCCATTATGCATGGCACGGGATTATTATCCGCGGTCGGCGCGATGGCAGGGGGCGGTACGTGCATCACACTCACCAGTAAAAGTTTTGAGCCTGAACTCGCCCTGGAGAATATCACTAAACACAAAATAACCCAGGTCACCATTGTTGGTGATGCTTTTGCCAGACCCATGCTCGAAGTGCTTGATGAGAACTCTGGAAAATACGATATCTCGTCAGTCGGCGTGATCAATTCCTCCGGTGTGATGTGGACCAGGGAAATCAAGGCGGGGCTTTTAAAACACAACGAGAATCTTTTGCTGTCCGATGCTTTTTCATCATCAGAAGCGATCGGCCTGGGTTCGTCTTTAATGACCAAAGATCAAACCATTGATGTCGCCAAGTTTGCACTTGGACCCAACTGCAAAGTCTTTTCTGAAAACTTGAAGGAAGTAAAACCGGGCACCGGCGAATCCGGTATGGTAGCTGTAAAGGGCTTCCTACCTGTCGGTTACTACAAAGACCAGCAGAAAACAGACAAAACATTCATGGTTATCGATGGCGTACGCTACTCGATACCTGGCGACTGGGTTCGGGTAGAGGATGATGGATCACTAACGCTTCTGGGTCGCGGCAGCAACTGCATCAACACCGCCGGTGAAAAAGTTTATCCCGAGGAAGTAGAAGAAGCCCTTAAGTTCCACGACACCGTCGCAGACGCACTTGTTGTTGGCGTGAAAGATGCAAAATGGGGGCAATCGATTACTGCCGTTGTACAGCCAAATGAAGGCTGCGTGATCGACGAACTGGAGTTAAAGGAATTCTCCAGAAAGCACCTCGCAGCCTACAAACTGCCTAAAATGATTCTAATCAAGGACAACCTTAACCGTGCTCCCAACGGCAAAGCCGATTACAAATCGATTCAGAAATATGCAGAGCAACAACTGGGGATAAATTAAACATGAACTCGAACGCCAACAGAATTACTGTTTGGGGACGGCGCAACTCTATGAATGTCCAAAAGGTGATGTGGACGCTGGGTGAGCTGGGTCTGGATTATCAGCGAAACGACATGGCGGGCTCCTTCGGCGTAGATGATCAGTACACAGCAAAGAACCCGAATGCCGTTGTTCCCACTATCGAGGACGGCGAACTGACACTGTACGAATCCAACGCATGTGTCCGCTACCTCGCGCGACAATATGGAACGGGATCACTGTGCCCCTCGAACCTGAAAGATGCCGCCCTTGCTGACCAGTGGATGGATTGGCAATGCAGCACATTCGGCAGTGGGTTCTTTATGATCTTTATGAACAAAATCCGGGTGCCTGCTGAAAAGAGCAGCCAGGACCAGATCACCAAAGGTGAGCAACAAACCGCGCGACTGTTGCAACAACTGGAAACGAAACTTGAGCAAACTGACTATCTGGTGGGAAATACGCTCACCATGGCGGATATTCCTATTGGCGCCATGTTGTATCGCTACTTTATGATGGAAATCGAAAGACCGTCCGTGCCAGCCGTTAGTGCCTACTACCAAAGGTTAACAGCAAGACCAGAGTATCAAAAACATGTGATGATTCCGTTCGGTAGAAACTCTGATGAGTGGCTCAGCGAAGAGCAACGCAACGCTGGGCTTCAGTAGTCGTCGACTTTGCCACGATTTTTCTTCACCGAGCCCTGCTTCTTCTTGCTGTCGAGACGCTTGCGCACCGATGACCTGGATGGGCGAGTCTTCCTCCTGGCTTTCTGGACATGTTGGGATTTTTGAAGCAACTCATCTAGTCGCTCCAGGCTTTCTAACCTGTTTTTTTCCTGACTCCTGAATTTTTGAGCCTTGATGACGATCACACCATCAGTATTGATCCTGGTATCGCTCATCCTGAGAAGTTTCGACTTAACGGCTTCCGGTAAACTAGAGGACCTGACGTCGAATCTTAAATGAATAGCAGATGAAACCTTGTTGACGTTCTGGCCACCCGGACCACTGGCACGGATCGCCGAAAATTCAATCTGGCTCTCAGGAATGTCTGAAACGCGAATCATCAGGCACGCGACATGAAGCTGGCATTGGTTGTATTCACCTTGATGCTCTCACCCTGCTCTATGTATTCCGGCACCTGGACGATTAGACCCGTTGATAGCGTTGCAGGTTTATTTCGCGCATTTGCCGACGCGCCTTTAATACTGGGCGCAGTTTCGACGATCTCAAGCGTGACAGACTGAGGCAGGTCGATTGCCACGATATTTCCATCCACGATCAGTGCCGTAATTCCATCCAGTCCATCAATGAGATAGGACAGCTGATCTTCCATAGCATCTGCGTTGAGCAGGTATTGACTGTAATCTGTGGTATTCATAAAAACGTATTGCGCGCCATCGATATAGGAAAACTGTACCTGGACCTTCTCGTAGTCCGCCTCCCCCAGGAAATCATCACCCTTCAGCGATTCATCACGTTTCTGTCCCGTCACCAGGTTTTCAAACCTGATCTTGTAGAGCGTTGACGCACCCCTCGCGGACGGACTCTTCGCCTCGAGTTGTTTTACAACATGTGGTGCATTTTCGATCTGTACCACATCGCCCCGTTTTAACTCGCTGGCTTTTGGCATCGATATTCCTGCTTTGATAAAACACCTATTGTACAATTCTTCTCGCCGTTTTTATCTGTCTTAACGCATGTTTGACCAACAAGATCTCATCAAGATCGCCAATTATGAAATGCCTTTTGGCCGATACAAGAACACCCCACTCATCCAACTGCCGGAGGAGTACCTTCTATGGTTCGTAGATAGGGGTTTCCCAACGGGTAAACTTGGCGAACTAATGCAGATGACCCTGGAAATTAAGATTAACGGCCTTGAAAAATTGATTTACCCCCTTCAGGAATCACCCAGGCAAAAACAGCCAACAGATACAAAATTTACGTTTGAATGAAAACCGCGTTGGTTTATTCTCTCCTGGCATTTTTAGCACTGTTCATCTATGGATTTTCCGATTAACGCGAACCTTGATGAATCTCTGAAGGTAGAGATTCATCTGCATCAGTTATATCTGGGTGACAGGGAACGCTATTGCTGGACCTACCTAACCCGCGGGATGAAAACCCACCAGCAACGCGAAATGTGCCTGTCACTTTTGGTGGGCGACGAAGATGATATTGAAGACTTCCCCAAAACACCCATCAAAATGTTTCAGCTATTGGCTGAGCGAACGCGTTCAGGGCGAGTAGTCGTCTCCGGTGATTCAACTCGCCTCGGCCAGAAAGGAATATTCGGTTTTCCGTCGTTGTTTTACGTTCCTTCAATCGGTTATGAAGACCTTCCATCGGTAGATGAGTACCTTAGCCTTATCCTTGTACACCAGGAAGAATATGACTACGCGCGGCAATTTGGACTAGCGCGGTTTCTCTCAAGGTTAGGGAAACACTGTTCTTCATTTCCCTATCCAACCTGGAACACACCGGCAAGACCCTCACTCTTCCCATCTACCG
>JABGVY010000255.1 GCA_018645845.1 Gammaproteobacteria bacterium
GGAAAACATGCCGTTGTCGACGCGGTTAGTACCCTCACGGTAACCAAACCAGCCTTTGGTCGTAAACGACATCGCCCGACAAATATGAAAGTGAGAAGGAAAATCAGGCGCACCCGGATCCATGCGAAATGCATAGGCCACAGTGTTCGTGGGCACATGAACCGTTAGCGCCTTAAAGTACGATCCTTCAGCGACCTCTACCCATTCAAGGTCATTCGCCTGAATATCAGCGGTAATTCGGTCGAGTTGAGCAAAGTCAGCCCCCATAGCCATACCCTTTTTTAGTGAAATATTTCCTCCATCAAGCACCATCAGCGACCAATAGTAAAGTCCTTGAAGTTCGTCAAAACTTTATTCGATGCCCCTAAGGCTGATTGATTAATTCTCTGCAAAATAAATGCGTCTAGCGCTATACCTAATCGTGGCAAACTAGCCGCACCATAGCGAACTGAGGAGTTGGTAATGACTATTGCATTAATCGGGGCCGGCTACGGTCGCACAGGCACGCTTTCCCTCAAGTCGGCGTTAGAGACATTGGGCTATAACAAATGCCATCACATGATCGAAGTCATACGAAATCCCGGCGAACCAGAAAAATGGTTACAGGCAATAGATGCCAAAACGGTTAATTGGGAAGATCTGCTCAAAGGTTATGAAGCCACAGTCGACTGGCCGGCCTGCCACTTCTATAAGGAGTTGGCAGACTATTACCCAAAAGCAAAAGTACTACTAAGCATTAGGGATCCGTTTGAGTGGTTTGAAAGCATGTCCGCAACGACCCTTGGCGTGATACGAAAAAGAATGCAGGCAAGTGATGTCGATCAGCCAAAAAACCTGGGCACCGAGCTCGTCGTCAACGCAGCTTTTGGCGGTGAGATCGACAGTACTGAACACGCTATCAAAATGTTTAACCAGCATACGAAAGAAGTCGTGGATACCATCAATCCGGATCGATTGCTGACCTACAACGTTCACGAGGGTTGGGAACCGCTTTGCCAATTTTTGGATAAACCAGTACCTGCCACCACCTTCCCTCGCATAAACTCCCGAGACGAGTTTGAAGAAATATTTTTTGGCAGTAGTCTTAGGAAAAATTAAGTAAAAACCTTTGCGTGGAATCGGTTGGGAAAATATGACGATAACTTCATTGGAAGGTAAGACGGTCCTGATCACCGGGGGCGCAAGGGGCATAGGTAAAGGCATCGCAAGGGCCTGTCTTGAAGAGCGTGCGCAGGTTGTTATCACCAACCTGGATATTGCTGTCGGCAAAGAAACCGAGGAGGAACTATCCAGTCTGGGATCAATCCGCGCTATGCGCTGTGATGGCACCGACCGCCTGGCCGTCGACGAACTTATGGAAGACGTCTGGGCTAATGAAGGCCCAATAGATGTGGTGTTCAGTAACGCCGGACGCGGTTTCAGCGCCAGCACACTGGAGGCATCGATGGAAAATGTAAACGACATCTTTTCAACAAACTATAATTCCGCCGTTCATCTGGCGCAGAATTACATTCCCAGGATGATCGCGCTTGATCGTCCTGGGCATATCATGTTCACAGGCTCGGAACACTCGGTCGGACTACCCGCAGGTAACGAAGGGCTGAATTTTGGCTTCTACGGCGCGACCAAGCATGCACTGCTTGCGCTGGCGGAATGGCTTAGAGCTGACCTTGAACAGACCTGTATGTCCGTCAGCTTATTAATGCCGGGCCCGGTTCTAACAGAGGGCCTGGCGGCGACCTTCAAAATCCTTGAGGCAGACCCTGAAAACCAGCAGATTCGCCAGCAGTTCAGCAAAGAGGTCGAAGCCCTACTCCGCGAGCGTATAATCTCGACCCAGCAATGTGCCCAATTCGCACTTCAGGGTCTGAGGCAAGGGCTGTTTTACATACCGACCCAGCCTTACATCAAATCAGACATTGACCGACGCCAACAGGAGCTCGAACGAGCATTTTTCGTATTGCACGGAGATCAGTGAATTCAGTATTGAAATTTACTTAACGTTTGTTTGCCCACCATCGACCGGAATCATCTGCCCGGTGATAAAACGCGAGCCTTCACCCGCGAGAAACACCATAACCGGACTCAAATCCTGGTCGGGATCGCCGTACTTTTGACCCATGGCGATTGACTGATGGTTCTGCCAGAAGCTCGCTGTTTTATCATCTTCTGTCATGGACGCCATCGCTTCCTCGTACATCGGCGTCGCCATCGCCGGAAGAATAGCGTTTACTCGAATATTATCCTTCCCCCATGTTCCTGCGGCGGTCCTGGTCCAGGAATGAACGGCTCCTTTAGCGGCTGAATAAGCAGCGGCACCAGGCTCCGGCCTTTGCCCAGAAATAGAACCGAAATTTAGAATTGAACCACCACCCGAATCCTTCATATAAC
>JABGVY010000239.1 GCA_018645845.1 Gammaproteobacteria bacterium
GAAAACACTCAGGATTCTCGCCCGATGGGTCGGAGGCGAGGCTTCCTGCACGATGGCACGCGACAGGGTCATAGAGATACCGCCGCACATACCCCAGACGTAGATCACACCATAGAACATGAGCTCAGAGAGCTCAAAGTACAGGCAGGACACCACTAGTGAACTGAAAACCCCGCCCAGGATCAGCGCCCGGCCCGGACGGGCAACTCCTCCCCGGCGCATCACAAAGAAAATAATGGTGCACGTCCCCAACATGTTTGCAGCATAGGCCATCGCGATACCACTCGCCCCACCATCAAAAATATCACGCACCATTAACGGCAGGATGACCATATAAGAAGAAGCAAAGAAAAGGCCTATACCAAACATCAGGATAATCGCTGGCCGGATTTTCTCGGACTGCCAGGCTACCAGCAGACCTGCCTTGATGTTCTCGAGCGGCGACTCGTCTTGGGTATCACTAGGCTCTACAGGCATAGCAGGCAGGCGATGGGTCGTCACGGCACAACACATCATGAAAAACGACATGAAACAAAGGACCCCAATCGGCCCCACCACATCTGCGCTGGAACCAATCGCGAAGCCAACAATCTGGACGCCAAACTGTACACCAATAACCAGGGTAACAACCCCCTGCACGTTTTCACCGGCGACCCGATTAAGCATGGCATCTCGCGCCGGTTGGGCGAAAGCGCCAAAGGAACCTGCAAGAACCACCCAGCAAAGCAGGAGCTCGTAGGTCACTACGTCTACATAGAAAAAAACGGCAACAATCAGTGGCGGCACAGCCAACAATGACGCCAGTAGGACTGACAGCCTGCGCTGGTCGACCCGGTCACCCAGCCAGCCACCAAACAGGACAAGGAACAACATTGGCAAGGGTCCCGCCATCTGCGCGATCCCCACCTTGATCGGTGACTCCTGCAAATAAACCGCAATCAACCAGGGGAAAAGCACCGCCTGGATCCCTCCCGGCACCAGGTAAAACGCGGTACTACCCAGGTACCATTTCAACTCATGGGTTAAATTCATGAACTGGCAGCCAGTTTCGCGGAGAAATCCCGCCGGGTTCGCTCGTCAATGGGCACCGCAAGATATCGCCGGAGTTGATCAGCGCTCAGTTTGCTGTGCGCATCTCTAAAGAGTGTCTGTAAGGGAATTCGGTCACCGTCGTAAGGCCTGTGAGAAAACTCATCTCCTGCCTGCACATCACCCGTCTCGAGCACCCTGCAGTAGGCACCAGAACGCCCGGCCTTCATGAATTTCTTCGCAAATTGTTTGTCGCCCATCCGCGAGGCAAGGGTACTGCAAGGAATGCGCGGCGCACTGACCTCAAGGGTCACCGATTCAGAAAACAGAACGTCACCAACACATATCCCAGACAAATCCTGTCCGGAGCTAGTAAAGTTCTCACCAAACGTTCCGGCAGGAACGTCCTGACCCAGCGCCTGAGCCCACCAGGCGTAGTCCTCGACACTATAAAGGTAAAGGGCCTGGTCTGGACCCCCGTGGTGCTTCCTGTCGCAGATCGCATCGCCCGGCAACCCGAGTTCGCCCACCGCAACAGGCCCCTCAGACAGTTCCTTGAAGATGCCGGTCTCGCGCTTCCTGCCGTTAACCGTCAACAGAGTACGAGACCCAATATTGATTTGTTCGATGCGCACCGCACCCCTCCAACATACTAATTAATGGTGCTTAGTATGCACTTTTAAGTAAGCAGAATACCGGTTCATGTTTAATCGTTGAAAAATTGGAATGTAACACTATCCAATTATTCTATTATTGGACCTGCCTGCTGCTGATACATTGCGCGCTCGAATAACCAAACAAGGACAGGACATGTCTGCTTACCTGAAGGAAATAGAAGCCGTAGAAAGACTACGCGAGGCACAGGGTGAAGCCTGGAACGGGATCAACCCCGAGTCCGCGGTACGAATGAAGCTACAAAATCGCTTCAAGACCGGCCTCGATATCGCGCAACACACTGCGAACATCATGCGAAAAGACATGGCTGAATATGATGCAGACTCTTCAAATTACACCCAGTCATTAGGTTGCTGGCATGGTTTTGTTGCCCAGCAGAAAGCGATTGCCATCAAGCGCCATCGCGGCACCCTGGATAAAAAATACGTTTACTTGTCTGGCTGGATGGTAGCCGCTCTAAGATCCAAGTTTGGCCCTCTTCCTGACCAGTCTATGCATGAAAAGACAGCCGTACCGAGTCTTATCTCAGAAATCTACACGTTTCTGAAGCAGGCCGATGCAGTAGAACTGGAGCGCGTGTTTACGGCACTGGATGATGCCCGTGAAAATGGCGATGACACAACAGATCTGCTCAACAAAATTGATGAGTTTGAGACACATGTGATGCCTATTATCGCGGATATCGACGCCGGATTTGGCAACGAAGAAGCCACCTACCTGCTGGCAAAGCAGATGATTGAAGCGGGCGCCTGCGCTATCCAGATCGAAAACCAGGTCTCTGAAGTGAAACAGTGTGGCCACCAGGCCGGTAAGGTGACGGTTCCACACGAAGTATTCCTGGCCAAGATCAACGCAGTTCGTTACGCCTTCCTGGAGCTCGGTATCGACAACGGTATTATCGTTGCCCGTACTGACTCTCTTGGTGCCGGCCTGACCCAGATGGTGCCTGTTTCTAAAGAGCCAGGCGACCTGGCTGCACAGTACAATAGCTTCCTTGAAACAAAGCCTGTTCACGACGTCAGCGAACTGCTAGAAAATGACATCACCATCCACCAGGGCGGCAACCTGGTGAAGCCAGTGAGACTGGATAATGGGCTGTATGCTTTCCGTGAGGGCACCGGTATTGATCGCGTCGTTCTCGACTGTATCACCAGCCTGCGTCATGGCGCTGACCTTCTCTGGATTGAAACTGAGAAACCGAACGTTGCCCAAATCGCGGAGATGGTAAACAAAGTTCGTGAAACCATTCCCGATGCCAAGCTGGTTTATAACAACTCTCCTTCTTTCAACTGGACTATGAAGTTTCGCGAACAGGTTCTTGAAGAGTGGACGGCTAAGGGCAAAGACGTGTCAGCTTACCCAACAGATGGTCAGAGCCTGATGGCAGAGAGCCTGGATGATACCGAACTGGCCCAGGAGGCTGATCGATTGATCCAGTCTTTCCAGTCAGATGCGGCTCGTGACGCAGGTATTTTCCATCATCTGATTACCTTGCCGACTTACCACGAGACGGCGCTGGGTGTGGATACACTGTCTGAGGGCTACTTCGGTGATGAAGCGATGCTTGCCTACGTGAAGGGTGTACAGCGCACAGAAATCCGTCGCCAGATGAACGTGGTCAAGCACCAGGAAATGGCTGGTACGACCATGGGCGACCATCATAAAGAATACTTTGCGGGCGAGAACGCGCTCCTAGCCGGTGGTAAAGACAACACCATGAGTCAGTTCTAGGTTTTGATTTAAGTGCGTGATTAAGGGTAGTGACCAGCTACCCTTTTTTTTGCCTGCCGTTTACTGCCACAATGGTGCCATGCATGACGTACTTATCATTGGATCGGGCAGCGCAGGGGCTGTCATCGCTAGCCGCGTGTCGGAAGACCCAAACCGGACAGTTTTGTTAGTTGAAGCCGGGCCTGATTATCCGGACCTGAGCGACACGCCTTTCGACCTGATTAACTCTCACAACAATTCCTATACCAAGCACGATTGGGGGCTCAACTACGAACCCACCCGCGGACGTGAAGTCAATTTCCCTCGCGGCCGGGTTACCGGAGGCTCCAGCGCTGTTAATACGACTATTGCACTAAGGGGCGTACCGGAAGATTATAACGAATGGGCCGAGCTCGGTTGCCCCGAATGGCAATGGGAGAAAGTGTTACCCGCCTTCAACAGGCTGGAACGCGATCTGGATTACGGCGCCAAGTCCTACCACGGCGATGCCGGACCCATCTCGATTCGTCGATATCCCAAAGAAGAGTTAGAACCGCAACAACAGGCATTCCTGGATAGTGCTGATAGGCTCGGCTACAAATACTGCCCAGACGCTAACGATCCTGATGATAGTGGCGCCGGCCCCCACCCGATGAATAAGCTGGGCCGCCTTCGGGTGTCAACCGCAGTGGGTTATCTTGCACCAGCTCGCATTCGCCCTAACCTCACCATCCGCGCAAACACCACGGTCACGCGCATCCTGTTCGATGGCAGCAAGGCAACAGGGGTTGAGGTGCAAAACGCCGACGGTTCGACTGAAACGCTTAACGCGAAGCTGGTTGTGCTTTCAGCAGGCGCACTCATGTCACCAAAAATTCTGATGCATTCCGGCGTTGGCCCGAGAGCATCACTAGA
>JABGVY010000114.1 GCA_018645845.1 Gammaproteobacteria bacterium
ATTGAGAGCGGGGAACTGAAGCATGGAGAAGATATACAGGAAGGTATAGAGAATACCCCCAAAACTTTCCTTCGATTGTTTGAAGGCAAAAATGTGGGCAAGCAGTTATTGAAAATTGCTGAACCGCCTTTGTAGTTACTCGTTTTCCGATTGGCATTTAATACACATTGATGCCTCCGGGTAGGCTTCGAGTCGTTTGAACGCTATGGGTTCTTCGCATGACGCGCAGAATCCGTAGCTGTCAAGTTCGAGCCTTTGTTTTGCCTGCAGTACTGCTTTCAGGCGATTACTGGTGACAGTGCGGTTGGCGATCAGGATGCTCTGGTTGTGAAGCTCATCCATCCTTGAAAGTCGACCCTGGTTATCCTTCAGTTTGACGGGTTTGGTGCCAGCTTCCGTTATCGAGAGCAGGTCTTTCAGCTCCTCTTCCAGCTGTTCCAGCATTGCTTTCAGAATTGAACGTTGATGGTGTGTGAGTTCTGGCATCCTCAATCCCTGTAGGATTTGTCAATTCGATCTAGTTTTCGAAGTAATGCAGGCCAGATAAATTCACCGCGTGTAGTGAGTGCTTCCGTTGAGGTGGTGCCTGCACGGGAATCGACAATATCGGCCAATAGCGAACGTGTGGTAGCACCACCCGATTCCGCCAGAATCTGGTACTTGCAGGCCCGTTCGAGCCGGTAGATGGCTTGCCATGCGCCACCGGCATTGGGGCCGCAGGCCATTGTGCCGTGGTTACGAAGAATCATGGCGTTTTTTGCGCCAAGATCCTCAACGATGCGCTCCCGCTCGGCGAGGTTGGTCGCTACGCCTTCATAGTCGTGATAAGCCAGGTCGGAATAAACGGCAATAGCCGTCTGGTTAAGCGGTTTTAGGCCATTTTCCTGGCAGCTAACGGCGACCCCGTAATCGGTGTGCAGGTGGATGACGAACATGGCGTCATCACGGTTCATATGAACTGCGCTGTGGATGGTAAACCCGGCCTGATTGAAATTGTAATTACTGTGCGTTAGCTGGTTCCCATCCAGATCAACGGTGAGCAGACTGCTTGCTGTTATTTCTTCGAACAACATGCCGTAAGGGTTAAGCAGGAAATGATGTTCGTCGCCGGGGATTCTTGAGGAGACATGAGTGCCAACCAGGTCATCCCAGCCTTCCAGCGCGATGAGCCGGTAAAGGGCGGCGGTATCGACTCTTGCCTGCCATTCTACATCGTTCATTTCATCCTCTTCTCTGCTGCGCCAGGTACTTGTCCAGTTCGTTGGCGAAGGCTTGGCGATTAGAGTGATTGAGCGGTGGCGGCCCGCCGGTGTGTTCTCCGGAGGACCGCATGGTATCCATGAAGTCCCGCAGGTTCAGGGTTTGTTTAATAGTATCGTCTGAGTACCTTTCTCCGCGGGGGTTAAGCGCGACGGCGCCTTTTTCCATCACTTCAGCCGCTAACGGAATATCTGCGGTGATAACCAGGTCGCCTTCCTCGGTTCGTCTGACGATCTCGTTGTCAGCAACGTCAAAGCCTTTTGGCACCTGCAGGAAGGTAATGCTTTTGGAAGCGGGCACCTTGATAAAGCTGTTTGCGACCAGTGTCGTTTGAGTTTCTGTTCGGATAGCAGCTCGAAAAATTATTTCCTTGACGACAACAGGGCAGGCGTCTGCATCGACCCAGATAGTCAATCTAAAAGTTCTCCTTGTGGGTTCTCAAGTCCATTTCAAGTGTCCAGGCATTCCTGGGCTGGCGATAGAGATACATGTAAGCCTCTGCGATACCCGTCAATCCGATGAGTCCGTCCTCACCCGCCATCTCTGCGAACTTCGGGTAGGCCGTGACGACCTTCTCTCCCATAATTCCGCCATCGATCACGATATGGCCGACGTGAATCCCCTGCGGTTGGAACTCCCGGGCAAGACTCTGGGCCATTGCACGCAGTCCTGCTTTGGCGGCCGTGAATGCAGCAAAGTTGGGCTTGCCTCGCATAGAGGCACTGGCGCCTGTAAAAATAAGG
>JABGVY010000061.1 GCA_018645845.1 Gammaproteobacteria bacterium
CGTTGTTCTTTGCTCGCGGTTTCCTGAAATTGAGTGGAACTGCCGGGCCAGATTGGGATATGCACCCGGCAGGCGAATGGACCACCTTCAGGGGTAGGAGAAGTCTCAGCTTCTTCATGGCTGCGTAAATCGCAGATAACGCCAATATCAAGCTCGGCAAAAGCATCGAAAGCATGATCAGGTATATCGTTCATCGTGCCGCAACGAAAAAGCAGGCCTTCCCTGACGGTTTGTCCATGGCGGGTTTTGTAACCGCCAAAGTCTCGCAGGTTAATACTGCCTTCGACTTCTATGAAACGGCGTGGATGTTCAGTACTTGAGCGAGGGGTAGTTTTCATGGGCGCTACAGTATCAGTTTTGGAGGTAAATTAGTTAAAGATCAGTGCAAGTGATCTTTAACAGTTTGTCTGCTTTTTCTGCTTCGTCTTCGGCTATTTCATTGCCGATGGCTTGTCCCACCTTTGAAACATATTGCGTGTGGTTCCCGGCAGCCCACGCTTATCTTTCACGTCGATTGTCGTTTCTGTTCTGGAATTCCGGTGCGACGTAGCGCGCAAACAACTCATAGCTACGCGTCGTTTCGGCCCAGTCTGCCCAGTTATGGGCCATGTGCAGGAATGTCCCAAAACCCCCGGACTCTGTTTCTAGCCTCTCAATCTGGTTAATCGCATCATCGGGTGTCCCGATCACTGCCAACCCGCTCGCAACAAGGGCTTCCGCCGGGTCTTCACCTTCGGGAGCGATCGGCAGTGTCGCCACCTCCTTAAAGTAGGTCATCCATTCGTTAAGCCCGAAGCGAACGTTACTCATCGCTTGCTCTTTGGTTTCTGCAATGTGCATCGGTCCAACCAGTGACCATGCCTTGCGGTCGACTGGCTGCGAATGTTCGGTTGCCTTGCGTGTATAGATTTCCCAGTTGGCGGCCAGTGCGTTGAACCCGCCGGGGGTGGTCGCCCCAATGGACAGGAGCCCCACACCATGTATACCTGCAGTCCTTGCGCCACTGGGTGATGTCTGCGATGCAACGGCCATTTCCACCGAGGGTTTCGAGTAGCTCTGCCGTTGAAGCCGGGCCTCGTCCAATTCGAACCAGTCCGTCTTTTGGGTAACCGTTTCGCCGCGCAAAAGAGGCACCAAAACCTCTATGGCCTGAAGCACCATGTCTCTTTGCTTCAGGGTATCGGTTCCCATCATCTGGGCATCCGAGGGGAGTGCGTCTGGGCCCATGCCGAAGGCGATCCTACCTCGGGTCATATGATCCAGCTGCATTATGCGATCAGCCAGGATCAGTGGGTGATGGAAAGTCAGTGAAGAAACGCCTGCGCCAAATTGAATATGTTTAGTCTGTGTCGCGGCTTGTGCAATGAATACTTCCGGCGAAGCAATGATCTCCATGCCGCCAGAATGGTGCTCACCGATCCAGGCGTAGTCATATCCAAGGTCGTCCAGGTAACTAACCAGTTGTAGGTCACGTTCAAGGGCCCTGGTTGGATCCTCCTTCAGACCATGAAAAGGGGCGAGGAAAATACCGAATTTCAGATTAGGCCGGGTCATGAGATAATGGCATTTCGACAGGGCCCGTTAGTCTGGTAGGCAGGGGGCTTGCTGTCAATCATGAGTCAGCTAACGAAACGGGATGAAATTAAATGAGTGTTATGTCCGCAACCAGTGCCATTGACGAGCGCATCAGTACAGAATTTGTAACGGCCAATGGCCTCAGGTTTGAGGTTGATATGTGCGGGGATCAGTCCAGCAGCAAGCTGGCAATTTGTCTGCATGGCTTTCCTGAACACTCAGTATCCTGGCGAAACCAGCTCCCGCTGCTCGCAGAGCTTGGCTACAAGGTATGGGCTCCGAATATGAGAGGTTATGGTAATTCCTCTATTCCCCCGGACAAGCAAGATTACGCGATCGAAAACCTGCTGGCAGACGTGGCTGCACTGATTGATGCTGCGGAATGTGAAGAAACGATCTTATTGGCCCATGATTGGGGAGCCGTGATTGCATGGTATTTCGCCATTCGTGAGATCAGGCCCCTGTCAAAACTGGTGATCTGTAATGTGCCGCATCCCGGTGTCGGACTTGAAGGGGCGCGATGGGAGCAATTGAAAAAATCCTGGTACATCTTTTTTTTCCAGATTCCAGGATTGCCCGAGTGGCTCATGGGGCGACGTGGAAATGCGATGGGAGAGATGATCAGAGCTTCCAGTACAAGACCCGAAATGTATTCTCAAGAGGTCATTGATCTTTACTCGCAAAATGCCGCTCGACCCGGCGGACTGACCGCCATGATTAATTATTACCGAGAGCTTTTCTTCGGTGGCGGTGCCAAGCGCCAGAAGGAACAGGGCTTTCCTATTATAGAAACGCCAACCCTTATGTGTTGGGGGGAAGATGACATGGCGCTAACCAAGGAAACGACGTACGGAACCGATAAATGGGTGCGGGACTTCACGATCAGATACCTACCCAGAATCTCGCACTGGGTCCAGCAGGATGCGCCCGTCGAAGTGAACGCGATGATCAGTGCATTCATCAACGGTGATCCTGTGCCGAAGATGAATTGGGAAGCAAAGCTGGTTGATCCGGATTAATTCAAATGCTGCTCAAATGTGCGTTCCAGAATGTTCTGCGAACTTAGCGCCTCAAGCCATTGGTTGACCTCGAGTCTGAGGGCAGTGTCCTTTGGCATCATGTAGCCTTTTTCCTGATAAGTCAGTGTCTCGCCAGGCATTGAGGCACAGAGCTCTGGGTGCAGTTTTGTCTGAAGTCTTACCTCAATGCTGTCGGTAATCATAAGGTCAGCATTACCCTTGATGATCTCATCAAAAATGGTTCGGTTATCCTGGTGAAGGATTTTCTTCGTTCGTGTCAAGTTGGCGTCAATGAAGCGCTCATTTGTGCCCCCGGGATTTACGATCGCGCGCACGCCGGGTTGATCAATGGCTTCAAGAGAACTGAATTCGTGCACACGCGAACATGATGTGATCGGTGATTTTCCGCCGACATGGTAAGGCGCTGAGAAGTAGGCATGCTGCTGGCGGGCAGGGATGATAGAAACGCCGCTCATTGCTATGTCAAATAAGCCGGCAGCAAGGTCATTCATCAACGTGGGCCAGCTGGTTTTGACTAACACAAGTTCTACATCAAGGCTCTCGGCAAGGTTACGCGCCAGGTCGATATCGACTCCTGTGAACGACAGGTCGTCCCCGGAGTAGGAGAACGGCGCATAATCTCCCGTCGTTCCGACGCGTAATCGGCCGCTCTCTATAACCTGTGTGTGCCGGTCGGGATACGTAGTGACACTTTTAAGCGCGTCAAAAACCTTCCGTTGCGCGCCTTCTGACAGGCAGCCAACAGACAACTCCTGACGGAACAACTTGTTCAACAACTCCCCATCGACTGTTTTTTTCGCCAGTCGACTGGTGATTTCGCTTCCCAGGAGGATGAGCTTTGGTCTGACGATACCCGCAAGATCCTCTGCGGTTTCAGGTGCCTGCCCTGTGGTCCAGCGATCAAACCAGCATTGCTGGATATCTTTTGCAGCCTCAATCTGTGCCCTGAAAAATGCACCGCTGGAGTCGGTGGTGATGCCGTATTGCAGACCGTCTTCTACAGCTTTACTGATAACGAAGGCTTCCCTTTCCGGCACTGCGATCGGTTGTTGATTGATCCACTTGTAAGCCGCAACCTGTTCCATCAATGCTAGTCGCTGGTTGATTAGACGGTACAGCATTTCATCCGCAAGAAGGGTGAAGGGCGCAAGTAACAGCAGGAACAGCAGCAGACGTATCACGGGCTAATCGTTCTCAAATAGTTCGTACTTTTTCATGTATCCGCGCAGCTGGTGGTAAGTGACCCCTAGTGTTTCGGCCGTTTTTTTCTGGTTGAACTGGGAGGCTGAAAGGGCTTTCTGAATAAGATCGATTTCGTAATCTTGGACTGTCTGCTTAAAGTCTAGCGGAAAGCTATGTCCCTTCGACGCGGTCGACTTTGAGCTGGCGGCGTTGATGTTATCTGTTGAACCGGTGGGTCGGAAAATAGAATCAAATGGATCCAGGGTAATTACATCTACAGGAGCCCCATCGTCTGTGGCGCGGTAAACGCTTCGCTCTACCACGTTTTTAAGCTCACGAATGTTACCGGGCCATGGGTGGGCAAGTAGTGTTTCAATGGCCTTGTCCGAAAACCCGGGGAAGAACTCCAGACCAAGATCACTTGCCATGGTGACGGCAAACTGTTCAGCCAGAAGAATAATATCTTCAGCGCGCGCTCTTAGTGGTGGCAAAGTGATGACATCAAATGCGAGCCGGTCGAGTAAGTCCTCGCGAAATTTTCCTGCATTCGCTAGGCTCGGAAGGTCTTCATTGGTGGCGGCTATCAGACGTACATCAACGTTCAGCGTTTTGCTACCGCCGACACGTTCATACTCACCGTATTCGATTATTCGAAGCAGTTTTTCCTGGACCAGGGCAGAAGTCGTTGCCAGTTCGTCAAGGAAAAGTGATCCCTTGTCTGCTCGCTCGAATCTCCCCTGGTGCATTTTAGTTGCGCCGGTGAAAGCGCCGGCCTCGTGACCAAACAGCTCCGTCTCCAGTAAAGATTCACTGATCGCTGCACAGTTCATTTTCACGTATTCCTGATCCCAGCGGCCTGAAAGATAGTGCAGGCGAGCCGCGATGAGTTCCTTGCCCGTTCCGCGTTCACCGACTATCAATATGGGCTTATCAAGCGGAGCTACCTGGGACACATGGTCCAGGACCTCCAGAAACGAGGGTGCTTCACCAAGCAGGCGTTCAGAATGTTGTCTGGTATTCATAGGCGCAAAGTTTCAATTCAAGGTTGAATTATGGCGTATACGGTGACATTTTCACTAATTGTTGGCTAGATTCACTACATTGTGTGCGGCCAAATAGTCGTGAACCGGATCTGTAGATAAAAAAGTGAATAAAAACAGTGGGTTGAAATAATCCTCGGAGTTGGCACGAATGTTGGATTAGTTATGCCAGAACAAGATTCTAGAGAATTCAACAAGAGGTAAAACCAGATGAGCATATTTTCGAGATTCACCGATATTATCAACTCGAATATCAATTCGATCCTGGATAAAGCAGAAGATCCTGAAAAGATGGTTCGCCTGATCATCCAGGAAATGGAAGAAACCCTGGTAGAGGTTCGGACCCAGTCGGCCAAACTTATCGCGGACAAGAAAGAACTGTCTCGGCGGATTGAAAGACTGCATCTTGAAGCAGAGGAGTGGGAGAGCAAAGCTGAGATTGCGCTGAGCAAAGGCAGGGAAGACCTGGCTCGAGCGGCGCTCAAGGAAAAGTCATTGGCAGAAGAGGCGACGATGGCTCTGGAGGCTGATCTTGAGGTGATAGATATCAACCTTGATAAATTGTCTGGAGACATAGGCTTGTTACAGCAAAAACTGGGAGATGCTAAAACTCGCCAGAAGGGGCTGATCGTCAGGAGCCGCACGGCTGAGAGCAGAATGGGCGTGAAACGGCAGTTGCATGATGTCGATATTGATGAGGCGATGAGTCGATTCGATAGATACGAACGAAAAATCGACGATCTCGAAGGCGAGGTTGAAGCTTACGATCTGGGGCAGAAAACATTGTCTGATGAAATCGGTGAGCTTGAAAATGATGAGAGAATCGACGAGGCGTTAGCCCGGTTAAAGGCTAAAATGGCTGAACCTGGCGCTCAAGCTGAATCTGAATCGGAGTAAACAATGGATGGTATTGTCGTGGCATTTTTTGTACCGGTAGTTGTCTTCCTGGTAGTGGTGGCGCCGATCTGGATTATTGTCCACTACAAATCCAAGGCTAATGTGGTTAACGGGCTATCATCCAGTGAGCGAGCTGAACTGGATGAGATGATAGAGGTCGCCAACAAGATGGCTGCAAGGATTGAAACGCTGGAATCCATCCTGGATGTTGAAAGCCCGGAATGGAGGGAAAAGCAGGAAGCTTGAGGTGTGCGATTCGGTGAGTGATTGTTTGAGCAATTTGGTCAGAGGTAGAGGGCGATAAGTTGAGTAAAGACAAACGAGATGCAGAACGGGTTGCCAGAAGGGCCAAAAGATTGGCTGAGCGGGCCGAAGAGCGAGCGAGACGCAAGGAGAGGCAGGCCGAGCGAGCAGCTGAGCGTGCAGCGCGACTGGCACAGAGAGCCAATCGTCGTCCGGGTCGTGACACGGAGCTGGATAAATCTATTGCGGACCTGGTTGATGAAGTCACTCAGAAAGCGGAACTGTGGATTGATGACCAGACGAGGGGCATGTTTGATTCGCGGGATGAAGAACGTGAAATAAAGCGGGTGGCGTCTGAAGCAGAGAAGGCAAGGAAACAGGCTGAAAATGCGCGGCAGAGTGCAGATCAGGCAGGCAGAGCAGCCGAAGAACTGAGCCAGTATGAGGAGTCCCTTGGTGTCGATTCAGATTTTGAGGATCTCGTTGAAGAGGTCGAACGGCCGCGCAGAAGAACGCGGGGTGGAGCCAGGAAAGCACGGCGAAAGGCACGTGCACAAAGGAATAGCCAGGGGTTTACATGGGTTTATGATTCTTGGCCCAGAAGTCGTTCCAGGGCACGTAGGCGGAAAAGCGCCCACCTATATCGAGACCGTCAAAGAAAGAAGATCTGCGGCGTATGTGCCGGCGTAGCAGACTATGTGGGCCGACCAGCGTGGGAGATCAGGTTGTATGCCGTGCTTGGATTGATCTTCATACCTTCAGTGATGTTTCCAAGCTACTTCATTGCTTATTTTTTGATGGAAGACAAGCCTTACTACAGGCGGGTAACCGATCGTTTCAAAGAGGGCAGAGACGATCGGAGTTCGGAATATGATCCCAAAGACTGGGATAAACGAAACCGAGCTGAGTCGCGCGAAGATCACGTGGCGAACGATTTGTCAGAGAAGGAGCCTGTAATGAGCAACGTCCAGGCTATGAAAACGGCGAAGGACAAGTTTTCCAATATTGAGCAGAGGCTGAGGCAGATGGAAGGTCATGTAACGTCCTCGCGATTTGAATTGCAGCGTGAATTTCGCAAAATCTCCGGTGAGGACTAGAGCGTGCCGATTGAGTATAGGGGTGTTTCGCGGTTCGACCAGGTTCGGTTCATGGGCACCGGTGCGCTAAAGATCACACAAACCAATGAAGAGTCTCTGACAGTTGATGCGCCCGCGTACGTCATGAAGCACATTATTTCCGACGTCGAAGACGGCGTTCTCACTGTTGGATATAAAAGCCCTGAAGTCGCACCGATTCGTGTGTTTAAAGAGCACATTAGCTTTTATCTCAGTATGAAAGAGCTGTTGGAAATCGTCGTCACGGGTCAAGGTTCCGTTTTGGTGCCAGATCTCGATAGCGACGCACTGCGGGTGGAAATTAGTGGCAGGGGAAATGTGAGTCTAGAGCATCTCACCGCCGACAACTTCAAGGCCATTGTCCATGGGCCAGGGCGGATTTGGGCTGAGGGCGACGTAGAAAAGCAATCGATTGTCGTCAACGGACCCGGGAATATCGTGACGGACCGATTGATGAGCGACTTTGCGCATGTCAGTCTAAATGGGCCAGGCAAGGTATCGGTGCTGGCAACCGACGAGCTTAATGTCCTCATCAACGGTGAAGGCGAAGTGACCTATGGTGGCTTTCCTTGTATTACTCAAACAATTAGGGGGCGTGGTGCATTGAACCGCCGGCGCCGGCAGTCTAAGCGATAACCGAAGGAGGAGATCATGCCAGGCACAACATTTTGGGTGGCGATTGCTGTGATCGCAGTGGTAGCCATTGTAGGAAATACGGTTCTGGAAATTATTAAGGCGTCAGGATCTGGTGGTAAGTTCAAGCCCAGAATTGAAGGCCTTGAAGAACAGGTTCATGATCTGGAGAGCGATTTGCTGGATGCGCGACACAGGGTCGAGGTGCTGGAAAAAATTGTCACCAGTCAGAAGTACGATCTGGGTCGTGAGATCGACGAGCTTCGATCAAGCTAGGGTCAGGCGCTGAAAGAAAAAATAATCTGCTGGTTGTAAGGGGATGCCGGAAGTACCTCCTTAAACCCAGGATCCAGTGCCGAAATTAGCTGCCCCCAAAAAGCGTATGCGACGTCGTTAGTGGGAAGCACTGCGGCTCGCCAGTTTCCTGGGAAATAACTTAACACTTCTTTTATGGCGCTGCTTGCAACTGAACGCTGGCGAAATGCCGGTTGAATATAGAGCTCTGCGATTTCCGTCAGGGAAGTTCCGTCAGCCGGGTCCAGATCTTCACGCACGAGCAGAAAACCAACAGCGTCGTTGTCCAGGTAGATAATAAACGGGTGGCGGTCCCGCTCTCGCCAGTAAAAATCAAGATAGGGGTAATCGTATTGCCCTTCAGCATTTTTCTCGATGGACGCGAACTGGGAGAGTTCAGCCAGGTAAGACTGAAGCTCGGACCTGATCCAACACCTTTGATCCGAAGAAGCGGGCGCGAGCTTCACTGTCATTTCCCGGAGCCTGCCCTTAGCTTAATGACGCGGTCGGGATAATCACTGAAAACCCCGTCGACCCCGTAGTCGATCATTCTGAGAATGTCAGTATTTGAATTAACCGTGTAAGCCAGCACCTTGTAACCGCGTGAGTGGGCATCTTCGACCAGTGATTGGCTGATCTCTCCTTTAGTGAAGTTAACTGACCAGGCGCCTAACCGCTCGGCCCTGTCCCACATGTCGGGTAAGAGCTTCGCGAACAATACGCCACGAGGATAGGCAGGGTCTGCCAATTCAAGTTCCTTGTGATCGAAAGAAGAGAGCAGGAAGTCACGAGGGGTCCATTCGGTGTGGCAATACCTGCTGAGAAGGTCGCTGACAGGTTTGCCGGTATCAGGTCCTTTCAGTTCGACATTGATCCTGCAACGTCTGTCAACAAGGTTGATCACCTCCTGCAATGTTGGGACCGAGTGCCCGCCTCCTGCGTCAAGTGCCCTTATTTCATCGAAACTGAGTTCGGAGACCAGACCCTCGCCATTAGTGGTCCTGTCGACTGATTCATCGTGAATGACAAGGAGTTCACCGTCCACATGATAGACATCCAGTTCCACCCATTCGCAGCCGATATTAATGGCCTGTTCAAACGAGGGCAGGGTGTTTTCAGGCAATAGTCCACCCGCGCCGCGGTGTCCGATACACAATGTTGATGGCATTTGGTAGGTTCCTACTTCAATGTACATACTATACCCCGTACAATCGCGTTATGAGTTATCAGGTTCTCGCCAGGAAGTATCGCCCCGCATCATTTCAGGATCTTGAAGGACAAGGGCATGTCCTTCAGGCTCTGGTCAACGCGCTAGATAATCAACGGTTACATCACGCTTATCTGTTTACCGGTACCCGGGGCGTCGGTAAAACTACCATCGCCAGAATCCTGGCTCGATGTCTTAATTGCGAATCCGGTTCGACGTCGGTACCTTGCGGGGAATGTAATACCTGTCTCGAAATATCAGAGGGACGCAGTGTAGACCTGATCGAGGTGGATGCAGCGTCACGGACAGGTGTCGATGATATGCGCGAACTGCTCGATAACGTTCAGTACATGCCTACTGTGAGCAGATTCAAGATATACCTGATCGACGAAGTCCATATGCTGTCGCGTCACAGTTTTAACGCGATGCTTAAAACCCTCGAAGAACCGCCGGAACATGTCAAGTTTCTGTTTGCGACGACCGACCCCAAGAAGCTTCCTGTGACGGTGCTCTCACGTTGTTTGCAATTCAACCTGAAGAATCTTTCGCCGGAACAGATTGTCCATCACCTGGGGGTCGTTCTTGACAAGGAATCTATTGACTATGACGAGGCTGCGTTGTGGCAGCTAGGTCATGCGGCTGATGGCAGCATGAGGGATGCGTTGAGCCTGGCTGACCAGGCGATCTCGTTTGGGGGCAACGAAGTTAGGGATAGTTCTGTAAAATCCATGCTCGGGTCGATTGATCATCAGGAAGTTTATGACCTGATTGACGCGGTGATAGCGGAAGATGGCGCGAGGTTGCTCGAAAAAATTGCCGCTCTGTCTGAGTTTGCGCCAGATTATGCAGCGCTGTTGGATAATATTCTGGCTGTGCTTCACAGGGTTGCCATTGCACATGCTGTGCCGGGCGCTGTAGACAACGCCCAGGGGGATCGAGAACAGGTCTTGGCAGCAGCGCAGCAGGTGTCTGCGCACCAGGTTCAATTGCTATACCAGATAGGCCTGATCGGGCAACGGGATATGCCTCTTGCGCCCATGCCACGGATCGGATTCGAAATGGTGCTTCTGCGAATGATGTCCTTCACCCCTGAAGGTTCGGATCCTGAATCGGGAAAGGGGCCAGATTCAAGCCCGGGAGCAGGACCAGGAGCAGGAGCAGGACCAGGACCAGGGAGCGATGCTGCAAGCAAAGCAACCGCTTCCGATCCATCACCTGTCGCAGGGCTGGTCTCTGCGATGAATGGTGACAATGCTTTAGCGAATGCAGCAGTGCCGGTGCCCTCTGCATCTATAGCTGCATCAGCTTCAGCTACTTCGCTGGCGAAGTCACCGGCGCATCCTCAAGCAGTAACCAGGCATTCTCCGCCACCACTAAAAGTCATTAGCGAGATCGTAAAAAACGGCCCTGTCGAAAAGCATCAATCAGAGAAGCATCGCGTAGAATCGACGCCTGGGCAGGTCAGCAAGCCTGAACCTGAGCTTTTTGTCGCGTCCCCGGAGCCTCAGCGGCATAAAGAGCCTCAGCGAGATAAAGAGCCTCAGCGAGATCAAGAGCCTCAGCGGCATAAAGAGCCTCAGCGGAATCAAGAGCCTCAGCGAGATCAAGAGCCTCAGCGGCATAAAGAGCCCGTTCCGGAGTTTTCCCCTGCGAATTGGACCAAAATACTTGAAGCGCTCTCTCTCTCGGGGGTCGCTGCCTCTCTGGCAGCGAATTGCGAGCTATACAGCGCAAATGATCACCGATGTGTTTTAAAGCTGAGTGAAAATCATGCCAGCCTCTGGAATAAAACCTATGAGAGTCGCATAGCAGAGGCCCTGGGCCGATTGTATGGGCAGGAAATAAATGTATCGATCGAGGTCGGTGCACCCAGCGTGGAAACGCCTGCCCAGGGTGCTGAGCGTGAGAAACAGCAAAGTCTCGCCCAGGCAGTTGCTGACATTCAGGGGGACCAGCACGTCCAGCAGTTGATAGAAAGTTTCAACGGCAAGCTGGATCCCAAGAGTATTACGCCACTCGGCAACTAATATTAACCAGGAACGATTTTCCAAAATCTATTTACTAAGATCTATTTGTAAAGACCCGTATATTAAGGTCTAGGAGTAACAACGATGGCGTTAGGTGAGGGCATGGGTGACTTGATGAAACAGGCCCAGCAAATGCAGGAACGAGTCCGGAAACTGCAAGAAGAAGTCGCCAAGACGGAGGTGACTGGTGAATCAGGCGCTGGTCTGGTAACGATTACGATGACCGGAAGGCACGATGTACGGAAGGTTAATATCGATAATAGCCTGCTGGGTGAGGCTAAGGATGTCCTGGAAGATCTGATTGCCGCGGCTATGAATGATGCCGTTCGTCGAGCAGAGAAAAACCAGCAAGACAAAATGTCTGAATTGACCGCCGGTATTCCTTTGCCGCCCGGGTTCAAGTTGCCATTTTCTTAAAATGAAAGAACAGACATTAATCCAACAGGTCATTGAGGCATTTCGGTGTTTACCGGGAGTAGGGCCAAAAAGCGCGCAGCGCATGTTACTGCACCTGTTAGAGCGGGATCGGGAAGGTGGTCGCCATCTCGCACGGATTCTCAGTGAAGCGATAGAGAAGATTGGCCGCTGTAAATCATGCCGAAACCTGACCGAAGTCGAGTTGTGTGAGATTTGCAGTGATGGAACGAGGGGATCCACCACAATATGCGTTGTCGAAGCGCCGTCGGATGTGATCGCCATAGAGCAATCCCTTAGTTACCGCGGCCAGTACTTTGTGCTGATGGGGACTCTCTCACCAATAGATGGTCGGGGGCCTGATGAAATAGGTATTGATCACCTTATTCGGCGGTGTGAGTCAGGTATCCAGGAAATCATCCTGGCAGTGTCATCCACCGTTGAAGGGGAGGCTACTGCCCATTACATCGCTGAAGCATTAAAACCGCTGAATGTGACGATCAGTCGCCTTGCTCAGGGTATCCCGCTTGGCGGTGAACTTGAGTACGTCGATGGAGGCACGCTGTCTCACGCTTTTGAAGGCAGGAAAAGTATCTAAAAAAGGAACCAGGAAGTGGCACCAGAGTATCGTTATATAGACACAGATGAACAGCTTCAGGAAGTTGTGGAAGCGTGTCTCGAAGTTTCTGTCATCGCACTCGACACGGAGTTTGCCAGATTCAACACTTATTACCCAATAGTCGGGCTAATCCAGGTTTACACGGGTGCGGACTGTTTCCTGATTGATCCGTTGAGTGTTTCGAGTATAGAGCCGCTCAAAGCTGTTATGGAGGAGCGTTCGCTGCTCAAGGTGCTGCACGCCTGTTCGGAAGATATGGAAGTGTTCCAGTGTGCTTTGGGTCTGGTCCCCTCGCCGGTCTATGACACGCAAATCGCGAGTGCGGCTTTGGGCCTCGGTTTTTCGGTTGGATATCAGGCATTGGTGGAACATTACCTGGGCATCAGCCTGTCGAAAGACCAGACCCGGTCAGACTGGCTGGCAAGGCCGCTGACCACCAGTCAGCTTGATTATGCTGCTCTCGACGTCATTCATTTGCTTGAGGTATACAAGGTCCAGCTTGAAGCGCTGCAAGGTGGGCCGAAACTTGGCTGGGTCGAAGCAGAGTCGTTGGGGCTGGGGCAGGGTATTCCGACGACTGCAGCGCCGGAAGACCATTATAAAAAAATTAAAGGCTTGTGGCAGTTGAATCGAATGCAGTTGAACCTGTTGAAGGATCTGTGCTCGTGGCGTGAAATCACTGCGCGAAAAGAAGACGTTCCCAGGAATCGGGTGGTGGACCAGAAGTCACTCGTATTAATCGTCAAGGAAGAAATCACCAGCATGCAGGGATTTCAGAGCGGGGCAGGGATGACGTCGCGGCAGGTTAGAAAATACGGTGACCAGATCCGGGTTATTCAAGCTGAAGCGAAACTGGTGTCCGAGGCGGATTGTCCGGAAATTTTTGTTCGAACCGATGCGCCAATTAACAATAAGAAACTCAAACGGTTGAAGCAGGTGGTTGAAGAACGCGCATTGACTCTCTCTGTTGCCCCGGAGCTGTTAACAAAACGCAGGCACCTTGAAAAGCTTATTCGATCGGAAGATGCGCAGGGCAATTATCATCTGCCGGTTGAACTAGGTGGATGGAGAGAGTCTGTTATAGGCGAGGCTTTGCTTGCCGAACTGTCGGAACCTGGTTCATGAAGATTGCCTGTGATGTCTACAAAAGCGTCAACAAAGAAAACTATTATTTATACGTGTTGGCGGACCAGGGTGTCGAACATGTCCCAGAGGCGCTTCGGGAGCTGTTAGGAAAAGTGGAGATTGCGCTGAGTTTCGAGCTGACAAAAGAAAGAAGCCTGGCTAAAGAGGATCCTGTAGTTGTCATGGCTAACCTGAAGGAACATGGCTACTACCTGCAGTTGCCCCCCGCAGAGCATGACTAACGTGGCAGAATTCTGGAAGGAGAAGTCCATTTTTGACATGTCAGCCCAAGAATGGGAATCCCTCTGTGATGGCTGCGCTCGTTGTTGCCTGCACAAGCTTGAAGATGAAGAATCCGCGGAGGTTCACTACACGTCAGTAGTGTGCCAGTATTTAAATGAAGACAAATGTGCCTGTACCCGCTACGAAGAGAGGACAAAACTTGTGCCAGACTGCATTCAGTTGACTCCCGTGGGGGCGCTCGACTACGGATGGCTACCAACGACCTGTGCCTATCGACTGGTCGCTGAAGGCAAGGACCTCAAATGGTGGCATCCGCTCGTTTCGGGTTCAACGGAGACGGTTCACGAGGCTGGAATTTCAGTTAAAGAGAGATGCGTCTCGGAGTTGTATGTGCATCCTGATGCCATGGAAGACCATATCATTACCTGGGTGAAGCAGGGCCGTGGTGAAAAAAGTGAATGAGTTTATCGGCAATTATCAATATTTCGTCGCTTGGGCGGTGTATATTGGCAGCGGCCTCTTATTTAGCCTGTTCTGGTGGAAGATAACGACGCTCGTCTTCCATAGAGGCTGGCGGGAATTGTTACGTGGTATATCGCTGGTGGTGATATACACACCCTGGTTTACCAGCGATGCACATGAACACCTGGCACCCGCGGTGGTAGTGGTCCTTATGGACGCACTGCTTGGTGCCTCGGATAATGGCCTTGCAGGGTCCCTCGCGTTGCTATTGGCGACCGCTGCAATGCTGGCGATGCTGATTGGTAGGCGTTTGCTGGGGGCAAGCAACCATCAGGAGGGTTGAGAAGACCTTATTCGCCATATGGAATCGGCTGGCATATTTAATACCCAGACGTTATATTGCCGAACTTTTATGTTGGGAAGTCGCCTTTAATGAAATTTTCAAGCACATCTACTTATATCGCCACAGAAGAATTGCAGATGGCGGTCAACGCCGCAGTTGAACTCGAACGGCCACTTCTTATTAAGGGAGAACCCGGCACCGGTAAAACGATGCTCGCCGAAGAAATAGCCAGTTCTCTTGGTATGGAATTAATTTCCTGGCACATCAAATCGACGACCAAAGCCCAGCAGGGTTTGTACGAATATGATGCGGTATCGCGATTGCGTGATTCGCAATTAGGCGACGATCGTGTCCACGACATTAATAACTACATTGAAAAAGGGAAGATGTGGGAAGCCTTCACGGCAGAAAAAAAGGTGGTTCTGCTGATTGACGAGATTGACAAGGCAGACATCGAATTCCCTAATGACCTGTTGCTTGAGCTTGATCGCATGGAATTCCACGTTTATGAAACTGGCGAAACGGTCAAGGCTATCCAACGACCCATAGTGATCATCACCAGTAATAATGAAAAAGAATTACCCGACGCCTTCCTGCGTCGTTGTTTCTTTCATTACATCCAGTTCCCGGACAGAGATACGATGAAGAGTATCGTTGAGGTCCATCATCCAAAGATTAAACAGGATCTTGTGAAGGAGGCGATGGAAATTTTCTTCGATGTCAGGAAAGTCCCCGGCCTGAAGAAGAAGCCGTCGACGTCCGAGCTTATTGACTGGTTGAAATTGCTGATGGCAGATGACATCCCGGATGAAATTTTGACCAACCGTGATACCTCGAAAGCGATTCCACCACTGTATGGTGCTTTGGTTAAAAATGAACAGGATGTACAATTACTAGAGAGGCTCGCTTTCATGAATCGAAGACAGGGCGGTGGCGGTGGCGGTAATTAAGTACGCCATTTCTAACGCAAATTCCAAAAGGTAACAGTCAACGATGCTGATCAACTTTTTTTTCACACTCAAAAAAGCGCGTATTCCGGTTTCTATCACGGAACTGCTGCACTTGCTTGATGTGCTCAAGGCGAGACTGGTGTACGCCGATATTGACGAGTTCTACTACCTGAGCCGTATGGCGCTGGTGAAGGATGAGCGCCACTATGACAAATTTGATCGTGCTTTTAGTGCCTACTTTAAGGGGCTTGATGACCTGTCCAGCCTGCTTAATTCCCTCATTCCCGACGAATATCTTCGACGGGAGTTTGAGAAGACCCTAACGCCTGAAGAGCTCGAAAAAATCAAATCACTTGGTGGGCTTGAAAAACTGATCGAGGCGTTTAAAAAAGAAGTAGAAGAAGCAGCTCAGGGTGAAGGCAAGGAAAAAGACAAAGAAGGCAAAGGTGAAAACGGTCGCGGGGAGGAAGGTGACGACAGGAAAGGTAAGAAACGTCGTGGCAAGAAGACCTGGGACAAACGTGATTATAAGGCCTATGACGATAATGTAGAGCTGGGTACTCGGGGCATGAAGATCTCTCTGCGGCGTTTGAGAAAACTTGCCAGGCAAGGTGCCGAGGACGAGTTTGATATCAGCAATACTATCGACAAGACGGCTAAAAATGGCGGTATGCTAGACATCATTATGCGTCCAGAGCGACGAAATACGGTGAAAGTGCTGCTGATTTTGGATAACGGCGGCTCCATGGATGCTCATGTAAAGGTCTGTGAAGAGCTGTTTTCTGCTGCACGTTCCGAGTTCAAGTATCTTGAAACTTACTACTTCCACAATTTTATTTATGACGGTTTGTGGAAGCAAAACAACCGTCGCATGAGCGAGCGAATAGACACTTTCGATATCCTCCACAAGTATACGCATGACTACAAAGTCATCTTTGTGGGGGATGCCACTATGGCTCCTTATGAAATTACCCATGCTGGTGGTTCAGTCGAACACTGGAATGAAGAGGCAGGTGCTGTCTGGATGCAGAGGGTGCTGGATACCTTCGCAAAAGTTATCTGGATCAACCCAACACCCCAGGATACCTGGGAATACTCTACTTCTGTTGCGTTGACCCAGAAACTGGTTGAAGACCAGATGTACCCGCTGACGATCTCCGGTATTGAGCAGGGCATGAACAGCCTGACGAAGTAAGGCCTGGTCCTGAAACTAGGCATAGAGACACGGGCCCTGAGTAAACATTCCACCACCAGCGCAATTTAGTAAAGCGGTGGTATAGGATGTTTACCGGCTTTGCGATTCTCACTACTGATCGGGATGATTTTTTCACTCTGGCCCCACTTGACGCATGCCCCGCCCATCCTACCAAGAACTCGAAGATCAGATTGGTGAGTGTATGCTCGCCGACCGCTTTCGAATGCGTCGCGAAATCAAAAAAAAGAAGGCGCGAGACAAGCTCGAAGGGGCGATTAAGCGCTCCAGGCAATTGGTCTCGGAACGCCTGGGTAAGATACCGCAGATTTCATATCCAGAGGCGCTTCCTGTCTCTCACAGCGCCCCTGAACTGATCAAAGCTATCCAAGAAAACCAGGTCGTCATTGTTGCGGGCGAAACCGGTTCCGGAAAGACAACCCAGTTACCCAAAATTTGCCTGGAGGCGGGCAGGGGTGTATTCGGACTGATCGGCCACACCCAGCCCAGGCGGGTCGCCGCTCGCACCATAGCGCACCGTTTAGCTGAAGAGCTCAATGTCAGCGTTGGTGACCAGGTGGGCTTCCAGGTCAGATTTGAGGATCTAAGCAAGCCCTCGACATTAATCAAAGTGATGACTGATGGAGTGTTGCTGGCAGAAACACAAGATGATCGATTCCTTGAACAGTACGACACGATCATCATTGATGAAGCCCATGAGAGAAGCCTCAATATTGATTTCCTATTGGGGTATCTGAAACAGATTCTACCGAAAAGACCCGATCTGAGATTAGTTATCACATCAGCAACGATTGATGTTGATCGGTTCTCGAGCCACTTTAATAGTGCGCCTGTATTTGAAGTCAGCGGTCGAACCTTCCCGGTCGATGTTCAATATAGACCTTTAGAGGATACTTTAAGTGACGATCAGGATGACCTGACTACTCGCGCCATAATTAATACATTGGCAGAGATTGACTCTCTGCCGGACGGAGACGTATTGATCTTCCTTCCCGGCGAAAGAGAAATACGAGAGACGGCGAGAGAGATTAAGAGAAAAGGCGCTGCCGGGTTTGAAGTGCTGCCGCTTTATTCAAGACTCAGTATTAGCGATCAGAATCGCGTATTTGAAGAGCATAAAAACAGGCGGATCATCCTGGCGACCAATGTTGCGGAGACATCGCTGACAGTGCCCGGGGTTAAGTATGTTATTGATCCGGGTGTTGCCAGAATTTCGCGTTATAGCTTTCGTTCCAAGGTGCAGCAGTTGCCGATTGAGGCGGTCTCCCAGGCAAGTGCCAATCAGCGAAAGGGTCGTTGTGGACGCGTGAGTGAAGGCGTCTGCTTCAGGCTCTATTCAGAAGATGATTTTTTGGCCCGGCAGGAGTTCACAGAACCCGAAATACTTCGGACCAATCTCGCGTCCGTCATTCTGCAGATGCTGCAATTAAGGTTAGGTGAGATCGATAGATTCCCGTTTCTTGAACAACCCAGCCCAAAACAAATTAACGATGGCTTCGCGCTGCTTTTTGAGCTGGGTGCGGTTGATAAGGCGCGCCGCATCTCGCGATTGGGTAAGCAGTTGGCGAGATTCCCGGTTGACCTGCGGTTTGCTCGAATGCTGGTCGCGGCCGACCAGATGGGTAGTCTTGCTGAGATGCTCGTCATTACAAGTGCCCTGACCATCCAGGATCCACGGGAGCGACCGTTCGATCACCAGCAGGCTGCAGATGAGGTTCACAAGCAAAGCTGGGATGAGCGCTCGGATTTTCTTGCATTCGTGTCGGTGTGGCGTGAATTCGAGGAAAAACGCCAGGCTTTAGGTCAGGGGCAGTTGCGCAAATATTGTAGACAGAACTTTCTGTCGTACAAGCGGATGCGGGAATGGCGCGAAATGCATCGGCAACTGCTGTTGATTTGCAGGAAACAAGGTTTCAGGGAGAGAAAAAAACAGGCCGATTATGGTAGCGTCCACCGGGCGTTGTTAACCGGGTTGCTTGGTCACATAGCAGTCAAGGCCGGTGATCACGATTACCAGGGGGCGCGGAATCGGAGACAGTTCATTTTTCCGGGTTCATCGCAGTTCGCGAGAAAGCCTAAATGGATACTGTCTTCGGAGCTGGTTGAAACATCGCGCCTATTCGCAAGAACAGTTGCAGAAATTGAGAGCCGTTGGATTGAGCCACTGGCAGGGCACCTGGTGGTTCGTACGCACCATGACCCGGTGTTTGATGCCGAACATGGATTGGTGATGATTCGCGAGGAAGTCACTCTGTATGGCGTAGTGATCGTAGCCGACCGGAAAGTCGATTTTGGTTCAGTCGATTTGGGAAATGCCCGGGAACTCTTTATCGAAAAAGCATTGGTGCAGGGGGAACTGCGCTCGCGCTTGAAGTTCTTTCAGAATAACCGTCGTTTGATTCGCGACATTGAGCAACTCGAATCAAAGGTAAGAAAGCGCGACATTCTGGTTGAGTCCAGGGCCTTGTTTGATTTCTATGAGCATGTTCTCCCTAAGGAAGTTTGCAGCGAGCTGGACCTGCGTAACTTTGTTAACAATTCTCGAAAGAATGCCAAGGCAATGGAACTTACCCGGGATGAGCTGATGCGCCGGGAAGCAGGGCTCTCAGACACACTCTATCCAAACAGGCTGGATGTGGGGGGGGCCAGCCTGCCGCTGAAGTATAAATTCGAGCCAGGGAACCGTGATGATGGGGTGAGTGTGGATGTTCCCCTGGTGTTGTTAGGCCAGATACCCAGGGCTCAGTTTGACTGGATTGTGCCGGGCCTGCTCGAGGAGAAATGTCTCGCGCTTATTCGATCATTGCCAAAGTCAGTGCGGAAAAAGTTTGTTCCTGCCCCTGACTATGTCAGGCGGGTTCTTGAAAACTTCGATTATGAAGGAAACCCCCTGACGGAGGCGCTTGCGGACCGGTTGTTCCGGCTGTCCGGGACGAATGTTGATCCAGCCGACTTCAGGGAATCGAACCTCGAGCGACATCTTGCCTTGAATATTCGGGTTGTCGACGACAGGGGAAAACTGGTCGCGAGCGGCCGGGATTTCGATCAACTGGCAGAGCAACTCGAGGGCAAAGTGAGCAGTCGGCTTAAGGACCGGCAGCAACACCCTCTTGAAGTTGAAGGGCTGACCGATTGGGTTTTTGACGAACTGCCGCAGTCTATTCAGATCCGGGAGGGTGGCGTTGCCGTCACCATGTACCCTGCACTATGCGATGATCTTGATAGCGTGTCGGTGAGACTGGTCGAAACCGAGTGGAAAGCTGTGAGCTTATCGGCTGCGGGATTGCTGCGGCTGATCATGTTCCAGTTAAAAGACCAGAGAAAGTATCTGGGGAAGAACATTCCGAATTTTGAACAGTTTTCGCTGTACTTTGCGACCCGGGGAAGTCGCGCGGAATTAGCGGAGAATATCGTCAAGGCGGCTTTTTCGATGACCTTTGTTGAATCAATGTCGCCCGTCAGTTCCCGTCGTGGATTCGACGAGCGGTTACTCAAGAAAACTGAGCTATTTGGGCATCTGGAACGAATCGCGAAAGTTGTAGCCCAATCCTTGCAGCAGTCGCTGGCAGTAGAAGGTCAACTCAAGACAATGTCTTTACGGACCACAGTGGACGATGTTCGCAAGCAGTTGGATAGCCTGATACCCGCTGGCTTCCCCTTTGGCATTCCTTTTGACTGGTTGCGCCAATATCCAAGATACTTTCGAGGGATTGCCCATAGGCTGGAGAAACTGGGTGGCAACGTCGAAAATGATTCAGCAGGGGTCCAGGCCGTTGGGCAGTGGTGGTCCAGATACGAA
>JABGVY010000101.1 GCA_018645845.1 Gammaproteobacteria bacterium
ATTTGTCTGCCTGAATGAGATGGAATAAAAATGGAAATATAGCACAGCGATTGAAAGGGTTGCTCACTATCAGTCGAGGCCTCATTATACAGAGACGATTAACATTAGGTCCGGTTCATGTTCAACCTTATCCAGACACACCACGGCATTAGTTGCTCTGATATTGTCGCAACCAAAAGGGTTCTCCGCGCTATTGGTTTTTCTGAGACCCAACCAGGTGCGCCGGAACCACTTGTTTTTAGGAATGAAAAAGACAATTACATCGGACAAGTAACCGCGGCGGTGCTGGGAGATGAGTATCACAACCACTATGTCGAGAACCCGAAAACCCACCACCAGATCGACCTGATAGAGATCCAGGAAGCCGCGCTGGTACCGAGGCCCTGCGCTTCCCCGGCACAGGGAGACCTGACTATAGCTTTTGCTTCAGAAGATCCGCTTGAAACTTACCGAACTATGGTCCGAAATGATGAGCCTGGTATTTTTAGTGAGCCGGTGGATGTGCCGGAAGAAGACGGTATTCAATTTGTCTGGCGTGATGGGCAACACAGCATGATTACGACCCAGGAAAATCCGTTCGCGATACTTCACTACAGCCTCGAAGATTTTTCCCGGGTTCGAAAGTTTTATGAATATGTTCTTGAGATACCTGTAGTAGAAATTAACGTAAATAAAGATGGCAGCGGTCGCTATCGCCTCCAGGACATCGGCGGTCGCATGGATTTGGAAGTAAGAGCAGATATCAAACGGCTTGATCTGCGAGCCTGGGGAAAACATTATCCAGCCGCGAATCATTTTAGATTGATAGAGCGCGACATTGAAAAAATTGCAGCAAGACTGGAAGAGACAGGCCTTGGGGGTTGGGTGATTCCACCCCAGGGTCCGTTTGCTTTTATTTTTGGGCCCACCAGCGAAACGATTGAGACCTTCGACAAAAGTTTTGCCGCGGTAATGGCAGAGGCCGGCTAGGCTGCTCGGAAGTCGGCGATTTTGGTATTGAGGTCCTTTCCGCCAGGCCTGCCAGAAACGCGACACACCTGGTGGCGTCACCGCCTGTATCGTGAAACTTTGCACTTAATTCATCGCAGGAGTTGAGTCCCACTGGTAACCTTTAATCAGACTTCCCTGGTTCTCCGGTTAGTTTACTAACACTTCGAGAGCAGCATTGAAGGTGGCTGAAGGGCGCATTGCCTTAGCCGTCAGTGCTGGGTCCGGTGAGTAATATCCTCCCACATCCTCTGGCTCACCCTGTGCGGCAAGCAGCTCTTCATTGATCTTGTCTTCGTTACTATGAAGCGTTTCCGCAAACACCTGGAATCGTTCTTTCAGGCTGGGATCATGGTCCTGTGCAGCAACGGCTTCCGCCCAGTACATGGCAAGATAAAAATGGCTCCCCCGATTGTCGAGTTCGTTCACCTTGCGCGATGGTGACTTGTTGCTTTCGAGGAACTTGGCGATGGCATCATTGAGTGTATCTGCCAGAATTTGGGCTTGCGGGTTGCTGAAGGTGACAGCCAGGTGTTCGAGAGAAGCGCCCAAAGCCAGGAATTCACCCAGTGAGTCCCATCTAAGATGGCCTTCTTTCTCGAACTGCTGAACGTGTTTGGGTGCAGAGCCACCAGCGCCAGTTTCGAACAGTCCTCCACCATTGATCAGCGGCACGATAGATAGCATTTTGGCGCTGGTGCCTAATTCAAGAATCGGGAAAAGGTCTGTCAGATAATCACGTAACACGTTCCCGGTAACTGAAATGGTGTCTTCGCCATTGCGGGCGCGCTCCAGGGAATGCTTTGATGCTTCTGGAACCGCCAGAATGTGATATTCGATCCCCGTCAAGTCGTGTTCAGGCAGGTACTCGTTAACCTTCGCAATGAGTTTGGCATCATGAGCGCGATTTTCATCGAGCCAGAATACGATCGGTGAACCGGTCGCTTTGGCTCGATTAACAGCAAGCTTTACCCAGTCGCGAACAGGACCATCCTTGACGCGGCAGAGTCGCCAGATGTCGCCCTCTTCTACTTCGTGTTCGATGACAGCTTTGCCATTCGAATCGAGAACACGGATGACGCCCTTTCCTGGCGCCTCGAAAGTGGTGTCGTGGGAACCGTACTCTTCGGCCTTCTGTGCCATCAGACCCACGTTCGGTACAGTGCCCATGGTTGTGGGATCGAATGCCCCGTGCGCGATGCAGTGCTGGACCGTTTCGTCGTAAAGGCTTGCGTAACACCGGTCAGGTATAACGGCTTTCATGTCGTGCAACTCGCCGTCTGGCCCCCACATCTTTCCCGATTCGCGAATCGCTGCTGGCATGGATGCATCAATGATGATGTCGGATGGCACATGTAGATTCGTGATGCCCTTGTCAGAGTTCACCATCGCCATGTCAGGGCCATTTTCAGTACAGGCATTTAGGTCTGCTTCGATCTTTGCCGCCTGCTCAGTCGGTAGCTGTTTTATTTTCTCGTAGGCATCGCCGATACCATTTCGCGTGTCTACCCCAATTTCCTCAAACACGGCCGCATGTTTCTCGAAGGCATCCCTGTAGTATGCGCGAACGCCATGGCCGAAGATGATCGGGTCCGAGATCTTCATCATGGTGGCTTTCAGGTGGAGCGAAAAGAGAACGCCAGGCTCAGTCTGGGCAATTTCCTGTTCAAGGAAAGCGCAAAGTGCTTTCTTGCTCATGAATGCGCCGTCGACTATTTCGCCTTCGTCAACGGGGACATTTTCGGCCAATAATTGTTTGCCATCGCCTTCGAACTCGATCGTCAGCGAATCGTTCTTTGGCATGACAATAGACTTTTCGCTGCCGTAGAAGTCACCCGCGTCCATGTGCGCCACATGTGATTTTGACTCGCTCGACCAGGCACCCATTGTGTGGGGGTATTTGCGGGCGTATTCCTTTACTGCTTTTGCAGCACGTCGGTCAGAGTTTCCTTCACGAAGCACCGGATTCACGGCGCTACCCTTGACCTTGTCGTACCGGGCCTTGATGGACTTTTCCACTTCGTTGCTGGGCTCTTCCGGATAAGCAGGTAGGTCAAACCCTTTGTCCTGCAGCTCTCGAATAGCCTCGTGCATCTGCGGGTTAGACGCGCTGATGTTTGGCAGCTTGATGATGTTTGCCTCGGGACTCTGGGAGAGTTGTCCCAGGTAAGCCAGCTCATCAGGAACCTTCTGTTCCTCTGTAAGCCTTTCCGGAAAAGTGGCAATAATTCGGCCGGCAAGCGAGATATCTCTGATCTCTACATCGACACCTGCGGTATCGGTGAACGCCTTAATAATGGGTAGGAAAGAATAGGTCGCGAGTTGCGGTGCCTCATCTGTATCTGTATATACGATCTTCGGTGATTCAGTCATGGATAATTCTTATGCCTTCTCTGGTAGGTATCTCGTGGATACTTTTGTAGCGTAATTTGCCCCGGTCAGGGCCGCGCTTTCGAATATGGGGGCGCCGCTCTTCGGCAACTTTCCCGCAAATCAGGCGTTCTGGTGTGGTCATTCCCAATCAGAAAGCGGTGAGCATTATAGAGGAATAGTCGAGTCTTCGCATTTACCTGAAATTGGACATCATAGTTGGTGCTTATTGGCGTTTCCCCGAATTGATCGAATATCTGGCCGGAACCGGTATATAGGCGTCAGGCGGACGGCGATGGGCAGATATAGCAGTAATTTGCACCCGCGACCCCCTGGGAAAGACTCACAAGTTATTAGACACCGACGCTCCGGGCCGTGGGGTATCGGGAGTTACATTACTGACGTCGCTGGAGCTTAAAAATAGGCTGCCGCCTGTTCCCTTTGCCGGACGCCATCACCAAATAGCTGCTGCGAATGCATCACCCGTTTGTGATAGATCTGCACGTCGTGCTCCCAGGTAAACCCAATGCCACCATGCAGCTGGGTTGCCCTGTTGGCGCAAAATTCCGCGGTATCAGATGCGCTGGACTTGGCCAGGTGTGCCGCTTTGTGTGAATCGCCCGGATCCGTGTCATAGGAGCAAGCGGCCGCATAAACAAGCGAGCGAGTCTGGTCGCCCAGGATCATCATGTTCACGATCGGGTGTTTGACAGCCTGGAAGAATCCGATAGGGCGATCGAACTGGGTCCTGACCTTTGCATATTCTGCCGTGGTCTGGAGCAGCCATTCGCAGCCGCCTGACATGTCGGCAGAAATCAAGGTTAAGAGCGCAGGCATTGCTTTTTGCAGCGTACCGGCGCCATCTTCGGAAATACACTCGGCGGGCACGTCGTTGAAAGTAACGCGTCCCTGGTCTCTTGTAAGATCAACAATCCGATCAAATTCGAGATTAATCCCGTCAGCATTCAGGTCAACACAGTAAAGCTTTACGGTACCTCCATCTATTGCCGCGACCAGCAGCGAGTCAATTTTTTGCGGGTCTTGGACATACCACGAAACGCCATTTAATTTTCCGTCGCTGACGGTAATATCGGTGGAATCGGCTTCCAGCGAACCCTCCTTGCCGTA
>JABGVY010000137.1 GCA_018645845.1 Gammaproteobacteria bacterium
ATATTGCCCAGTGTATGTCGTCCCTCACTGCCTCTTACCTGCACCGTAAACATCGCGGTCCCATTTGCTTTGTGAACATGATGGCACCAGGAACACATCTCCATACGCGGTTTTTTCGCCGACCGTTTTGCTCGGCTCAATTTGATACCACGACTTCGTCCATCATTGGGTGACTGTAAAACGACGAAACCGAGATGCCCTGAAGGATGCACCCAGCCAAAATAATCAAGGGACGGCCACTGAACATTATCAAGATCAGGGACATGCAGCACTTCACCTTCATCAAAGGCAGCGGCAATTTGTTCACGGTTCATCGCTAGCATAGGTGAACCATATCGAGTCAGCCAGTTCGTTGCGACCTTTTTATGATTCGATGGGTCAATTCGGCCAGATTGCGTGGTTCACTATCTTTACCATTCTCACCCGCAGCAACTCTTACGCAACATCCGTGATAGTCCACACAATCGAGTCTTCGTTGATTTCAACCTCTGCGTGTTTCATCCGCCGGAAAGAAGCGAGAGCACCCAACCAGAGTTCTTTCCATACCACTAGTACAGTTTCCCGATCTACTGGTTCCAGGCCTTGAGTAATGCGTAAGCCAGTGTGAATAATCTGCAATGTACTACCACTTAATTTCACGACCGTTTCATCGCCGAGCCCGGCAAACATCCTGGAAAGATAGCTTCCCGCCGAAGCAAGGTCGCCGTCTTCTGTCCCGATAAGCGCTCGCGTCTGGGAGCAGTACTGCAGCCCGATTAACCTTGCCGCCCTACCGCCCAGCGCTTTTGTTTGGCTGTCACCAATAACCCCATGAAGTTCTATCAGTCCGTTTCGGACAAACTCCATTGCATAGTTTCGGTTTGCTTTCTCAAGCCTTTCTTCACTCCAGCCCTCGGCGGGCAACCTGGGTTGATCTTCCTGATTGAACGCAGGTGGCCGTTCATGGGCAAACTGCAATCGTTCACTATCCTTAAGGTCATGATCAAATTCCTTAAAATATCCACAGAGCCCAAACTCACCTGTCATGTCTTCTGACACGCAGACAAAACCCAATTTGGGATTGTTCAGCGAAACACCGTTTTCAGCATACCAGCCATCAAGGAAGCCACGGCTGACCTCAACAGGGATACCGCAGATAGTTGCGCCAAGATACATCCAGCGTGGATACCGGAACCTGACCCACGCCTTTGTATCACTCTCCGCAAGGTACTCAACAGGGACACCACCAATGCTATTAGCCATTACATGGTATTGGGCGCAGGCGACAGCATGCGGCAAACCTTCTAACCCCAACTTACCAAAGCTCGACAAGAATTTGTCTTTGTGTTGCCTGCGGAATAGCCGGAACATCCAATGATAAACTTCACTTCGATCTCGATTAGACGCGATCATGAGCTGTAATCCAAGCAACAGGGCATGGTGCATTTCCGCCTGGGCCACAATGCCTAAGGAATTCTGATCTTTGGCGTTCATCAATACTGTCATTCTTTGGGTGCCCAACGGTGGGCGTTAGACATTACCACTCATCACACCCAATGGCAGTCAATAGCAGGTAAACTAACTTTAATTTAGCCAGTTCAAGGAATCCCTATGCACTACCTGATTGCTCTCGTTTGTACTGTAGTACTGAATTCGACCGCGATTGCCTCGAGTCCCCCCGAGGAGACCCTGGAAAAGTATCTCTCTATCCTGACAGAACAGGAACCGGAGGGTATCGCCGGCCTAATGGATTCCGAAAGTATGGATAGCCTGAAGAAGACTATAGATGAATCCATTCAGTACCAGGCGAATTTTGGTGAATATGGTTTGCAACGCCGTGTTTTCGGACAGAAAGTCTCCATGAGCCAGGTGGCCAAAACACCGGCAGAGTTTTATCTGAACGCCCTTGCCAATGAAATCCTCAAAGCTGCGCGTTCACAACACCTTAAAGTTACAGACCGGGAGATCATCGGTAAGATTCAGGAGAATGACGACCTGGTACATATCGTCGCCCGGCTCAAAATGTCCCAGGGTGACCAAATGGGGACAGATATTCTGGTGTACACACTCGTGAACGAGAAAGGCGAGTGGAAACTTAAGTTTCCTGCCACGATCAAACAGATGGTGATGGTGATTGAGAGTACGGCACGGCAGCGTCGGTAAGCTGGTAAGAAGCCTATGAGCCGCCATAATGGCGCAGCGGTAAATAACCAGTGAACAGCGATTTGTAACCTGAGGTGAACACAACCAATATACTCGTCAGTAGGAGACCCAACTCCTTCGCACCATACACAAGGCAAAGAAATACACAGAACCCCAGCACAGCCGGAATCCCTGCACTAAATCGAAAATCCATTTCTACAAACCGATGGCAGCTTGAACAGTTCGTACCATGGGCCAGTTCACTTACAGTGAGTTGGCCATGGTCACAATATGGACACTTTCGAACCTTTTTAAAGACTGGCCTCAAATGACTATTTGTCAGAAAAGGCAGAGGCCACGCCATAAACTGCATAAGAAGTAAGGCCTCTAGACAGGTAGTATTGCCCAATAGTCCTGACTGCATGATGCGTGGCAAATGAAGCTGCTGCCACAAACGGCACAATGCCACCCTTCACACTTCGCATTTCCCCTTCAGACAACTCTCGAATCGTGTTTGATGTATTCTTCGATTTGTTCATAACTGTAACTCCTTAGATGAATTGATTTGATCGTTTTCGATCAGAATGTATATAAGCAGTTAGTATGAGCCTACAAAATGGCAAAGCTCTTGGGTCAGTGTAGGAGAACAACAACAAAAAATCATAAAAAAACCCCAGCCGCTTTTGCGACTGGGGTTTCTTAATTAATGCCTGACAATGTCCTACTCTCACATGGGACCTCCCACACTACCATCGGCGCTAAGCAGTTTCACTTCTGAGTTCGATATGGGATCAGGTGGTACCTACTCGCTAAGGTCATCAGGCAAGCCGGTGTGGCGTCATCGTTTTGCACGACAAGCCTCGTCCGTGTTGCCAACACCAGGATTAGATCCTGGGTGACTAATTCTTAAAAAGTAATATAAGTGATATGTCTTTTCCCGTCTGACATCTTTTGTCTTTAAAACATCTTTTGTCTTTTAAACAATCGTTCTATTTCAAGGTTTTATCCAATATAGCTTGAACGCTAGACCCATTCGACTTCGTTGCTTGCGCAACTCCGCTCAGGGTTTCGCTCGGTCGCATGCGACCTCGCTCAAATTATATGATCAAGCCTCACGAGCAATTAGTACTAGTTAGCTCAACGCCTCACAGCGCTTACACACCTAGCCTATCAACGTTGTAGTCTTCAACGGCTCTTTAGGGGACTTAAAGTCCCAGTGAGAATTAATC
>JABGVY010000233.1 GCA_018645845.1 Gammaproteobacteria bacterium
CTCTGGACCTGGCCAGCCCAGTCTTCGGCCGACTCTGCGTTGAATGACTGAACGCCAAATCTAAATGGTTTACTCATGGTTGCTCCTTATAGTGTGTACTGTACGCCGGTGAGCTCTGTGGAAAGTTCCCACAGTCTTCTCGCCACGGTTTCGTCTTTCGATGATGGAATCGTATCAACCTTCTGGGCGGAATGAGCCATTTCTCCCCACCTTTTGGGCCCAAAATAGTCGCCTCCTTCTACCTGGCTGTCGGTGGTGGCCATCAGCGTGGGAAGGGCACCCTCCGCTGAGCTGTTCATGATCAGACGTAGTGGTATGAACAGGAGAGAAAAGAGAGCTGGGATATGCCGGCCAAGTTCGGTATTCGAGCCACCGGGGTGACAGGCGACAGAAATGGCGGCTGAACCAGCTGCTTCTAACATCCGTTGTAGCTCATAGGTAAACAGAATGTTGGCGAACTTACTCATGCCGTATCGTTGCATGCGGTTGTAGCTTTTGTCTGAATGAATGTCATCAAACTCAATGCTGCCCTGACGATGCGCCAGGCTACTGACGTTGACGATACGAGCGCCCGGTTGGTCTTTTAGTTTATTGATCAGATGTCCTGTCAGCGCGAAGTGACCTAAATGGTTGACACCGAATTGCAGCTCGAAACCATCCGATGTGACTTCCTTCGGCGGCATCATGACACCTGCATTATTGATCAGGGCATCCAGCCTTGGTTCCCGGTTAACCTGCTCCGCGGCTTGCTTAACGCTGGAAAGGCTCGCAAGGTCGAGAGGAACCCAGGTGATATCGGCGTCACTTTTAATCGATTTTATTGTTGCTATCGCCTCACGACCTTTAGCTTCAGAGCGACATCCAAGCAAAACTCTCGCGCCACGCTGGGCCAGTACGCGAGCTGTGTCATAGCCGATCCCTGTGTTTGCCCCGGTAATGAAAACTGTCTTACCGCTTTGGTCGGGCACCATAGACTCTCGATATTCAGCCACTGGATTTCCTTTTGCTAATGCCTGGGATGGGTGAGATGTTAATAAACTGATGCATTTGGGAAATAGCGATCTCGATGTCTAACGTCGAATTCAAGGTGCAGGTTTGAAAGTCCGCGAAGGAAACTGCTGGGCACGTGCTTGAATGTTTCGTTCGTGTCTACGGTCCTGATGTTATCCAGCCGATGTAAAAGGATGGTGAATGCGGAGTACATCTCCTGGCGAGCCAGGGCAGCACCGGGACAATGGTGTGGCCCTGAACCGAAGGCAAGGTGGGCGCCCGCTTTTTTGCGATCAATATCGAATGTTTCTGAATCATCAAAAACAGCCTCGTCTCGATTCGCAGAGGCATATCCGACTGCAATACTTGAACCTTTTGGAATGGCTACACCGCCAAGCTCCGTATCCTCTACGGCAGCTCTCCAAAGGTGCAGCACGGGTGTTTCATATCGCAGAGACTCTTCAATGAAATTACGAATGAGTTTTTGGTCTGAGCGCATGCGGTCCATTAATTCTGGACGTTGCAGCAGCAGCATGAGACCTGAACCAATGGCGTTAGTAGTGGTTTCGTTTCCCCCGGTCAGTAGCTGGTCCAGCAGGTCCTGGAGTTCGAACATGTCGAGTTCTCGCTCTGGACCATCCGGGTCATCTTTCACTTTCGCATGAGCAAGGTCTGAAATAATGTCGTCCTTGGGCTCGTGTTTTCTTTCTCCCAATACCCCGGCGAAAAATTGTTGTGCTTCCACAACTTGTTTTGCGCACTCAAGCGCCTGGGCTTCATCTGTAAATCCGCCACCAGGCGCAAGCATCGCATCTGACCATTGCTTCAGCTGCCAGATTTTTTCGCGTGGTACGCCCAATTGGTCTGCAATGACCGTGCATGGCAGAGGCACAGAGAGGTCCCACATGAAGTCGCACTTGCCCTCGTCGATAAACTTGTCAATGAGATCATTGACGACAGTTTCAATGTAGTTAGTCATTTTGCGGATGCGTGCAACCGAAAATGCGTCGTTGATCAGACCCCGGTACTTTGTATGTACCGGTGGGTCTGTTCGCTGCAGGGTGGACACTCTTGCCCAGCCGTTATCATTTCTGAATTCTTCAGCGATATTGCGGGAAGTACCACCGCGCTCGGAGCCGTGTTTGTAGATATCGTTACTAAAAATTTCGGGGTGTTTCTTGATAAACCTGACATCTTCGTAGCGACTGACGTAGTAGGCTCCAAGTTCAGGCATGAAGTAGACCGGTTTATCGAGCTGGCGAATGGCCTCGAAATACTTAAATGGGCATTCCCGTGTTTCATCTTCAAACAGGTTGAATTCTAATGATTCGGACATGCGCTCCTCCTGATGGTTCAGGGTGATAGTGTCTCATGGTCTAGAGGTCAGGTGAATAGTCCTGCAATGTGCTGTTGCTTTGCAGGTTATCTGGAGTCTGCCCACCGCATTTGGAACATCATTAGCCCGAGCGCTGATCGGAAGATCGTTTTTGGTAGTAGGCGTGTACGGTCTCCCAGGCGAGCTTTCTTTCGCCTTGATCCGAGATGATTCCTTTGCGGTTGAAGTAGTCCTGTACCCCGGCCAGTGGGCGTTTAGGCGTTCGGAAATCTTTCAATATCCAGGGCGAGAGCCCCCTGAGGAAGGGGATGTCGTCCATCATGGCGAACTGAGCGTTGTAGACAGTGACCTGGTAATCCTCGGTCCAGCGATCATGTGGGCCGCCTCGCTTTCCTTTGGGCGCGCCGGCGCCGAACTCACTCATGATGAGCGGCTTGTTCTTGTCTGAATGCCAGCGAGACGAGGCAATATCAGAGAC
>JABGVY010000235.1 GCA_018645845.1 Gammaproteobacteria bacterium
GGTCTTTTCTTGGGTGCGAGCAGCTTTGCTGAAACTCGAGCTGCGTTAATCAAAGGCTATCGCTGATGCCATCTTGCTTCATCGCCGCCTAACAAGGGCGAAGGCAAGGACTCAGTGACACCTCGCATTTTAACCGGCATTGCGACCCCGGGGATACCGTCGCTCATGGTCATTTCCATCCCCCTGAATTTGACCTGGGGATCGGCGAAGGCTTGCGCCACGGTGTTAATTGGCCCCGCGGGTACGGTTGCCGCCTCAAGTGCAGCTAGAATATCGGCCTGGGTCCACGTCGAGGTTGCGGCGGAAATCAGCATCGACATTTCCTCGCGGTTGCTAATGCGCAGTGCATTGGTTTTGAATCGTTCGTCCGTCTCAAGTGCGCCCAATCTTAGCACCGTGCACAATCGCGCAAATTGAGCATCGTTGCCGACGGCCAGGATAAACCAACCGTCACTCGTCGGCAGCACTTCATAGGGGGCAACGTTCGGATGCACATTACCCAGTCGTCGTGGAGACTCACCCGAGGCAAGATAGTTAAGGCCCTGGTTGGCCAATACCCCAACCATACAATCGAGTAGGGCAATATCGAGCTGTTGGCCTTTTCCAGTCCGGGCGCGATCAAGTAAGGCTGCCTGAATACCGATGACAGCGTAGAGGCCTGTGAACACGTCGGCAAATGCTACACCTACTTTTTGCGGCTCGCCGGCGGGATCGCCGGTGAGATCCATTAGGCCGCTCATTCCCTGAATAATAAAGTCGTATCCGGGGCGATGTGCATAAGGGCCGGTTTGGCCGAAGCCAGTAATTGAACAATAGATAAGCCGTGGGTTCTGCCTCGAGAGGCTGTCGTAGTCAAGGCCATATTTCTCAAGCCCTCCTACCTTGAAGTTTTCTAATACTACGTCGGCTTCCTTTGCCAGCTCCTCGATTTTTTGCTGGCCGCTGGGTGTGGTGAAGTCCACAACAACTGAGCGTTTGCCCCGATTGCAGGCATGAAAGTAGGCTGCCTCAGATTGACCATTGCCGCGGTCAATGTAGGGTGGCCCCCATTGCCGCGTATCATCACCGGTGGGTGATTCAACTTTAATGACGTCGGCACCAAGGTCGGCTAATGTCTGGCCGGCCCAAGGCCCAGCAAGTATGCGTGCTAGTTCAAGTACACGTATACCGGAAAGCGGTCCCGCTGCCATGGTGATTCCTTGATTTAAGAATGGGTAGAAAGATGTCGTTGCCCCGGTCGATAAGCATACGCCTTGAATTATGTCACAAGGTTGCAGAATTGATGACACCGCCGGCAGTATTTCTGTGCGGTGACAGACTGCGTCAGGGTCCGAAAAGGAGCGCGACTAATGATAGGGAGTGGCCGTGGTCGTGGTCCGTGAACACTGATCAAACGCTATCGAGGTTTGCGGATAGGATTTATAAGGGGGCTTTTCGAACGGAAGTCAGAGTCTCGGTACGCTGGCTTCCCTGATGGCAGATCCATAACCGTCGGTTTGGTTTTTTAACCGCCCATCTCCCGGTCAGGGATGCGCCAATAAATCATGAGCATCGCGGAAACTTACAGTAAGCCAGCGTCGTGGGTTTAGGAATAGCTTCGATCAAGAATTGTATCCATGACCGTCTGAGGGTAACCGCCGCATGCCGTTACACATTCTGCAAAACGTCAATGAGGACATGGAGGTTATGTACAAGGAGATTTTTGGCCCTATTCTGCCAATCATGACCTTTACAGACATCACTGAAGTGCCTAATAAGATTGAACCCCGCCGAAACCCGCTTGCCATGTACTACTTCGGCAAAGATAAAAGTGAACAGGAATACTTGCTCAGTCACGTGCAAAGTGGCGGTGTAGGTGCGTCTGGCATGGGTGCTTATCATGGGCCCGAAGGCTTTAGAAACATGAGCCACGCCCGCGCGATGTATAGTCAATCTATGATTGACGTTTTGCCTATCATCGGCGCCCGTCCGCTTACGGTCGTGCCTGCGTACCGCTTGTTCTTTCGCCGTCGTAGGTGCCCAGTAGATTGACTTTGCCCAAAGGCTCCAGAAACAGGCTTTTGCGAACAGTAAGGCGACGATCCAAAACAACAATTGTTCATGACCAGCTCCGGCGGTTACTGTCGTGGGCCGGGCATCGATCCGCGAACCAAGATTATAAAATCCCACTTAATTCCATCACTCAGAGAGGAAAGTAACTATCACTGTGTCTTATGGGATTGAACTTATTGCTATTTTGTAAAATGATGTCGCGGCTAAAAGAAGAAGAACCGTAAATCTAATAAGGAATGAACTTAATGCGTTTTAAATTAGCTCCAACGTTAGCAGTAGTCGCTAGCGGGATGGTGTTTCCTGCAGCCTATGCAGAAGAACAAAGTCTCGCTATTGAAGAAGTCGTTGTAACCGCACGAAAGCAAGAAGAATCATCCCAGGATGTTCCAATCGCAATGACCGCAATTTCTGAACAACTTGAAAATTCAACGATCAGAAACCTGACAGACCTTAATGGCTTCGCGCCCAATGTCACCATTGGGGAAGACGGCAGTCGAGGAGGCGGCGGTGCAGTCATCAATATTCGCGGCATTAGCCCAACTCGTTCAGATGATAACTCTTTCGACGCACCCATAGGTGTGATGATTGACGGCGTCTATCTGGGAACACTTGCCGGTCAGGTCCTCGAAAACTTTGACCTAGAGCGTGTTGAGGTACTTCGAGGCCCACAGGGCACTCTCTTCGGTAAAAACACCGTGGGTGGTGTTGTCAACGTTATCAGAAGCCGCCCAACAGGCGAGCTTGGCGCTCGTTTAAAGGCAACAATTGGTGAAGATGGTCAGCAGGAATTCCGTGCTGTTGTAAATACGCCTGTAATCGAGGATGTACTTGCCGCTAAATTCTTTTATACGAGCCAAGAGGACGACGGCTTCATGAAGAACGTTACCTTGGGTGGCGATGCCGCGACTAAGGATTATCAAAACTATGGTGCAGCATTCTTGTGGACACCCAATGACAAATTTGAGGCAACGCTGACCGTCGAAAAGGTTGACGATACCAGCAACTTGACGGCGTTCAACACGAACTACAATGTCGCTCCAGGCGTTCTTGTCGCGCCCTCTGATCCCAACGCTACCGATTATAGCGGCGGGTTCTTAAACTGTGCGCTTGCTCCACAGACCTGTCGCACCTCTCTCTCGACACCAAAAGATTCAGAAAACGATACTGAAAACAAAGCTGAACTCGTCACCGACGCGATCACTTTGAATATGAGCTATGATCTAAATGAAAATCTGACGATTGTTTCTACGACCGGGTATCGTGATCTCGAGGAATACAGAATTTACGATTTCGATGCCTCTTCTGTACCGTTTATCACCATTGAACGTTTCAACGAGTACGATCAGTTGAGCCAGGAACTTCGAATTGATGGGTCGTGGGACACGGTCAGTTTCTCTGCGGGACTGTACTACTTTAATAACGAGTTTACGCAGGATTGGTACACGGGTGGAACTTTTTGGGGAACGCTATTCGGCGGTCTCGTTGGGTCTCCGGAAGGATGGGCTGCATGCCAAGGCGGAGCCTTCGCGCCTACATCTTGTGACCTAGGCGTAGACAAC
>JABGVY010000060.1 GCA_018645845.1 Gammaproteobacteria bacterium
CGACGACAGGTGTGAATTCTGATGGCTTTAAAATAACGCAGTTACCCGCAGCCATGGCCCAGCCGATCTTGCGTGCTCCGAGGAGGAGAGGGAAGTTGAATGGCGAGATAGCCAGCACAAGACCAAGCGGTCGACGAATGCAGTAGGATTTAACGCCGGGATAATCGGACAGGTAGGTGTCACCGACGACCCGACGACACTCTCCTGCCATGCTTTTGACGTGCATCGGTGCGTGATGGGTTTCATATCCCGCTTTCAGCATCGTTGAGCCGGCTTCATCGATCAATATGTCGCGTAACTCTTCTGCCCTGGCTTCCATTATTTGCGCAGCCCGCAGGAAGATACCTTCACGTTCAGAAGGACCAACTTCCTTCCAGGATTGGAATGCTTCCCAAGCAACATCCAGTGCTTCGGTGGCGTCATCCACATTGGCCTGGTGTACCTGCGCGTATATTTCTCCATTGGCTGGATTGATGCTGTCTTCGAGACGGCCAGACTTTGCCGGTTGATAACCACCGTTGATGTATAGTTGGTATTCTTTCATTGCTGACCTCATCAATCTTGAGCGGTTTCAGTTGGTGGTTGTGTATTTGGGTATTTGCCAAGCATCAGGAACATCACGATCGACAAAAGCAGCAGACCAATCGCTCCGCTCAGGACTAGCTCGTAGCCCTGCCAGGCTTGCGCGCCAGCACCAAACAGCGGTGGGGCAATACCGGCACCGATGGAAGAAAAAGCAAATATGCCACCGAACACGGCAGGGTAATGCGCAGGGCCGAAGTATCGGCCTGTAAGGTAGACCAGCATATCCAGTTCCGCCCCTGCGGCCAGGCCTATGGCAATGCCAATTACCATTCCGAGTGCAATTGTCGGTGCGCCATATAGCATCAACAGCATCGCAATAATGGGCAACACGAAGAAAACTGAAGCAACTGCGGGTGCCCAGAATCTATCAACCAGCACGCCTACAAGCAGTCTGCCGAAAACGATGGTTAAGCCCATCAACGCAGCAATGCTTGCTATATCTGCACGTGCCAGGCCACGAGCTTCCATGATTCTCTGAAAGTTTGAAATTAGGCCGACCATAACAAAGATGGTAATGAACAGTACGCTGCCAAGCAGCCAAAACCGATAGTCCCGCAGCGCCTCTGAACGTGTCATACCCCAGTTTGCGTTCGACGAGCTGGACTTTTCGTCACTGGACAAGAAATCCGGATTCTCGCTAAACAACAGTAAGGCGACCGGCAGGGACAATACCAGCGCGCCAATCCCGATGCCCTGATAGGCAGTACGCCAGCCATAGTTGGAGATCAGAAACTCGGCAATTGGCGGCAGTAGAAACGCTCCCATACCTGTGCCGGCCATGGTGATACCGATCGCTTTACCTCTGTTCTTGATGAACCAGCCGTTCAGCACACTTGTCCAGATGATGGGGAGCGAACCGGCGGCAAGAATGGCCAGAGCCGCTGACGTCAGGTACCACCAGATCAATGAGCCTGTATTCATCGATAGTAGGACATAGCCAATTGCATGGCCGATCAAACCCAGGATGCCGAGACGTTTGATGCCATATTTGAGTGCCAGGGTGCCAACCACAGGTGCTGTGATTAGTCCAAGGCATGACGTAATAGTGAAGGCGAAAAAGAACTCGGCGACGGACCAGCCAAATTCTGAAGTCACAGGACCAACAAAAAACCCCTGTGTGTAGTTGGTTATCGTTAGCAGGCCGCACATTGTGCCTACTGTTGCTGCGAGCAGAGCGCCCCAGCCTTTCCTTAATTCATCCATCACGAACCTCGTTGGTATAGTTCTGGCCAGTAAAGCTTCATCGGGTTATCGATCAAGAGTTTTCGTTGTAAGTCGACGGTTGTCGCAATCCTGGGAATGTAATCGACCAGCTTGCCATCATCGGGAACGTGAGACTTCATGTTGGGATGTGGCCAATCGGTGCCCCAGAGTACTCTGTCTGGAAAAGTTTCAACCAGACGTCTCGCGAACGGCACGACATCGTTGTATTCAGGTGGTCCTTCGACGGTCAGGCGCTCGGGGCAACTGACCTTAGAGTAGTAGTCTGGATTGTCAGCCATAAATTTCACAAAAAGGTCAAAGTCAGGGCCATTTTCTGACCTGGTTACGTCAGGCCGTCCCATATGATCAACGACGACTGCCGCAGGCAGTGATGAAAAGAAGTCGAACAGTTCTGGCAGATCTGGTGCCTCAAAATAGAGAACCAGGTGCCAGCCGAGCTGGGCAACTCGTTCGGCGGTTGCAACCAACGTGTCGTGAGGCAGTACGTCCACCAGACGCTTGACGAAGTTGAACCGCACACCTCGAACGCCCGCCTCATGTAACTTAGATAGCTCCTCGTCGGTAACATCGGCGCGCACAGTTGCGACACCGCGAGCCTTGTCGTCTGAATTACACAGCGCATCTACCAGTGCCCGATTGTCAGCACCGTGGCAGGTTGCCTGAACAATAACGTTGCGCGTCAGTCCCAGGTGATCCCGCAAGGCCCAAAGCTTATCTTTGCCAGCATTGCAAGGGGTGTACTTGCGTTCTGGCGCGAAAGGAAACTCATCGCCTGGGCCAAACACGTGGCAATGCGCATCAACGGCTCCTTCAGGAACTTTGAATTGTGGCACTGAGGGTTCAGGATGAAACTCCAACCAGTCGGGGTCCATGACAATCTTCTCAGTCATGGCTATCGAACCTCTGAAACCCGGGCGGCAAGCCTGGGAAAGACGTGGTGAATGTTGTCGAGGAACACCTGTTGTTTCTCATCATCGGTCAGTGAAGAAGCGTCGATGTATCGCTTGGTGTCATCAAAGTACTGCCCCGTTTCGCTGTCAATGCCGCGCACAGCGCCAACCATTTCTGAGGCAAAGAGTATGTTTTTCGTCGGAATCACCTTCAGCAGCAAATCAATGCCCGGCTGGTGGTAGACACAGGTATCAAAGTAAACATTGTCGAGTAGCAATTCATCGAGCGGCGGGCGCCCCAGCATATCGGCAAGGCCTCGAAATCGTCCCCAGTGGAAAGGTACAGCGCCGCCGCCATGAGGGATGATGAATTTGAGGGTTGGGAAATCCTTGAACAGGTCAGAAGTAAGAAGCTGCATGAAGGCTGTTGTATCTGCACTCAGGTAATAAGAGCCAGTTGCATGAAACGCAGGGTTGCAACTGCCGCTGACGTGGATCATCGCGGGTACGTCTAGCTCGACCATCTTCTCGTAGATGGGGTACCAGTAGCGATCTCCCAGCGGTGGAGAATCAAATGAGCCACCCGATGGGTCCGGATTCAGATTGCAGCCGATAAAGCCAAATTCTTCTACACATCGCTGCAGTTCTTTGACCGAGTTCAGAAGACCAGTACCCGGTGATTGGGGCAGTTGGCAGACGCCGACGAAATTATCCGGGTACAGTTCGATGATCCGGTAGATCAGATCATTGCAATGCTCTGACCAGAACCGGCTGGTATGCTCATTGCCGATATGGTGGCCCATCCAACTGGCTCGCGGAGAGAAAATAGTCAGGTCTGTGCCGCGTTCTTTTTGCAGCTTTATTTGGGCACCTTCGAGGGAATCCTTGATCTGTTGATCTGAAATTTTGAGGAGACCTTTCTCGCCAACTTCCAGTGGATCTTTTTCGAGAGCAGTTTTCTGATCTTCGCGATACTCACCCAGCTCATCCGGTGCGGTCGTATAATGACCGTGGCAGTCAATGATCATTCCAACTCTCCTGGTGAATCGACATAAACAAACCCGGCTGACTCGAGTCGCTCTCGCATCTTGTAAATATCCAGGCCTAGCTCGCCGGCTTCGAATCTTGCCCGTTTATCTTCTTCGTTCGCTTCTCTGGCTTTTGCTGCCTCGAGGACACTTTCAGCAGTTTGTCGTTCTACAATCGCCACGCCGTCATCATCAGCGACGACCACGTCGCCTGGATTAACTATTTGGCCGGCGCAAACGATTGGCACATTGACCGCGCCGAGCGTGTTTTTCACTGTGCCCTTCGAACTGATTGCCTTTGACCAGACCGGGAAGCTCATCTCTTCCAGATCACGGACATCACGAACACCGGCATCAATCACGAGCCCTCTGACACCTTTTGCCCTAGCGGATGTTGCCAGAAGATCACCGAACATGCCGTCGGTATTGTCGGTAGTGCAGCCAACAACCAGAACATCGCCGGGTTTAACCAGCTCCATTGCCACATGCAGCATCCAGTTGTCTCCGGGTTGTGCCATGACTGTGATGGCAGAACCGCTGATCCGTGCACCTGCATAGATTGGGCGCATGTAAGGCTTGAGTAATCCAGTTCGCCCCTGGGCTTCATGGATCGTCGCGCTGCCGCAGCCACCGAGAGCATCGACGATTGCTAAATCGGCGCGGGGTATGTTTCTTACGGCGACGGTTTTCATTGTTCAACATTCCTTGGACTAAACTTGCACATAGACTTCACCTCGGCTCAGCAATCGGGCAGTTCTCAAGATCCCGGATCGTTTGACGATCAACTCATCGTCGATCACCTCGGTATCCAGACTGACGGAAAACTCACCAGTCGGGTGTTCAATCGACATTTGTTTTTGATCGCCAGAGGGCGTTATCGCAATACCAGACGCCACGGATCCATCAAGAATGCAGGCGGTTGCTACTGATACAGCGCCGAGGACACCAACAGCGGCATGACAAACGTGCGGAATGAAGGTGCGAGTATTGATGCTGCCTCCGGTCTGCGGAGCGGAGATCAGACTCATCTTGGGTACGACCTTGTTTGCAACGTCGCCCAAGTTCATCATTGGACCGGCTACCAATCTGATTTGTTCCAATTGCGCCTTGAGACCCTCGTTGGAGTTAAGTTCATCTCTGGGTTCAGAGCCGCTAACGCCTAAATCTTCCGCCCGAATCACCACAACAGGCATACCGTTGTCGATGCAGGTCACGTCAATACCATTAATATGGTCTTTGATTTTTCCGGTGGGTAAAAGCGCGCCGGTTGCTGAACCGGCGGTTTCCAAATAATTGCAAACAATTGGTGCAGATGTCCCGGGGACACCGTCGATTTTGACATCGCCTTCGTAATTAACCTGATCATCGGCAGTCTGGACGATCACTTCGCAGAGATTACCGCTATTGACCATGTGTATGACTGCGCTGGTTTCTTTCCCCTGAATTGTGATCAGACCCGACTCGATGGCGAACGGTACGACCCCTGCCAGAATATTGCCGCAGTTAGGACTGGTATCGACCCTGTCTTCTCCGACAATCACTTGGAGGAAAAGGTAGTCAAGATCGGCGTCCTCCCGTTCTGATAATCCGACGATCGCAGCCTTACTGGTCAATGGGTCTGCGCCACCCAGGCCGTCAATCTGTCTCCGGTCCGCACCACCCATCGCTGAGAGCAGAACTTGATCCCGATCAGTGGATTCCGGCGGCAGATCCTGGCTGGTGAAATATAGCCCTTTGGAGCTGCCGCCGCGCAGATGCATGTATGAGATTGCCTTTTGCATCATGCAATACTACGTCTTATGGCAGCTGCTGTGTCATCGAAAATGGCCATTGGGCTATGAAAAATAACTCGGTTTTACAGACATGAGATAGCTGATCAAGCAATGTGCTTTAATTGCCAATAGGTTCCAAATTGGCAGGCGTGTTCTTCGCAATGAAAATCAGTATTCGACAGGCAAGGACGTTTCTGACGATCCACGAAACAGGTAGCGTGACCCGCGCTGCAAAAGCCTTGAATCGTGCACAAACCTCTGTGACGAAGGCACTGCAGAGCCTCGAAGCGGATCTTGGTGTCACTGTTTTTGAACGTTCACATCATGGTGTTGAGTTGACGCCCTATGGCCGGGTTTTGTTGGTCGGTGTGGAGCAGGCGGTGGCGATTTTCAGACGTTCGGTGGAATTGGTACCGCCAATCAATCTATCACGGTCTCGAACCACTGCTCGCTTCTTTGACATGGATGTTTCGGAGAAATGGCTAGATGTTTTCCTTGCCGTTATTGAACATCGTGAACTGGCCGTAGCCGCGCAAGCTCTTGGGGTTAGTACAACCGCGGTGTCTACTTCTTTACGAAAATTCGAAGACAGTGTTGCAACAAAACTGTTCGAACGTACGGCCAATGGCTTTATACCAACAGATCTTGGAGCTAACCTTGCTGCAAACGTGAAATTGGCCAAGAATTTCCTTCGGCATGCGCTCGATGAAATCAGCAGTATGCAAGGTACGCATACAGGCAAGGTGGTCGTCGGCACTTTGCCACTCGTTAGAACTTCGATATTGCCGAGGGCGATAATTGCTCTGCTCGATGAGCACCCAAATATCGACGTTGAGACGACAGAGGCTCCCTATCCAGATCTCATTGCAGGCCTTCGGTGTGGTGATGTCGATTTCTTGTTGGGTGCCCTTCGGGAAATCGATGATGACGAAGGCATCGTTGAAGAAAGTTTGTTCGAAGAGCCTCTGTCCATCGTCGTTCGGGTGGGTCACCCGTTGGTGAAAGATAGGAAACCCAACTGGAACGAACTGCTGCGCTATAAATGGGTTCTACCTCGTCATGGCACACCAACCAGGGCTCTGTTTGAGAAGTCTGTCAGCGGGAAAGGCGAAGAAGTACCACAGCATGTTGTTGAAACCAGTTCGCTCGTGACACTCCGTGGCTTGCTGATGAATAGCGATATGCTGACGGTTCTTTCCAGGGAGCAGATTGCCTATGAGGAAGAGTTCAACATGCTGACGATTCTTCCGGTCGAATTACCCGGCACGCGTCGGCCTATAGGTGTTACACGGCGGCGGCGAGGTACCATTACTCCGGCAGCCCAGCTGTTGATTCAGCAGGTCATGGCTTCTATTCGAAGCATTAAATAGGGGGGCAGTTTACCTATTTATTTTTGTTTCAATTGCGCCGTGAGTTCGTGGATGCGAGAGATTAGGTCGCCGATCATTGATAGTGCGCTTTCGGGGTTCTGGGTGATCAGATCTATGATGGCATCGCGGGTGAACAGACACTTGATTACGTCTTGATGTTTGTTCCTATTGAGTCAGCTCTAACGTTGGCTCTCGATAGTAATCCGGACCTGTTCCAGCACGCATTAGACAATCGTGTCGGTCTTGTGACTCCAAACCTAGTAAACATCGCGTTGAGGACAATCGAGAACTTCTGGCGCGTGGACAGACAGAACCAGAACGCTCAGGAAATAGCCGACCAGGCAGGAAAGCTCTATGACAAGTTCGTTGGCTTCATCGACGCAATGCTTCAAGTGGGAACTCGCCTCGGCCAGGCAAAGGATGAGCATGACCAAGCTATGCGAAGGCTATCCACGGGTAAAAACAACCTTATCGGTAAAGTTGAACGGTTAAAAAAACTGGGAGTCGGCCCTGCCAAATCACTACCAAGCCAGTTGGTAGAAGGTAGTAACGACAGTACGATCGCCCATTAGACATGATTGCCCAAGTGCAACATAGTGTTACCAAAGCTTGCATGGCAGTCCTTAATTTGCACAATTCCCGGGTTAAATCCACTTTAACCTTGGTTTTCCAGGGAAAGACCGAAGATCTGGACATCAATAGCAACTCTTAGGCGGATAGTTGTGTAGTGTATTTCCTAGGGGTGGCACTCAGTTTGAAGGTGCATTTTCTAGGGTACACCTGGGGGTACACAAGTATGCCGCAGCAAAACGCATCCTTTTCAATCAAGAAGTTACTCGTGCTGTTCGAGTGCCGGGGCCGGGGTCGAACCAAAATAAAGGGCCCCGCCAATACTGACTTTTAGGGCTTTTTACTCGCCAGATCATAACCAGCACCCTAAACCGTACCCCATCCTCACGCTGCAACCGCTAGCGCCCACGGTGGCGGCTTAGACGGCAATGGCGATAACAACAACAGGAAAACCGGTGAGTATCACTGCCACAGGGTACCGTGTCTCTCCACTCATCAACAACAACCCCATGCGCTCCAGATGTCCGACATATGCTTCGACAGCATTCCTATCCATGAAACCCACCCGCGCCAGTTCGTCATCACTGCAAAGGGTCGCGTTAGGGACATCTGTGAGAAAGGCCTTCCAACCACCCGCATATTTGGATTCGATGGAATCACGCCGAACGATGACTGAGAAACCTTCGACGAGTACCGCCATTTTCGCTTCTCCGATTGTTTAATTGAGATTCAGCATAGATGCTGAGGTGTGTGGGAATAGTCATCACGCGCCAAAAGCTAATCGGTGAGGACTGACAGCGTCATATCTGGAATTTATTTTCAGACCTTCAGATGTAATTCAGATATAGACATAAGCCCCGTTATATATGGGCTGTGGCGAGTATTTCGACCCTGAACAGGGATGGTTGCATATCGGAACCCGTTTAAAACTGATGTGCCAAGTGTTCCAGCAATAGAGGGTGTCAACCATCGGGGATGGGCTGATTGCGGTGTGGGCGTCCTCTACATACCCTGGTAGGTTTTACGGTTCCAGGTGTAGGCGATCAGCCCCGCGAGGATATTCGAAACCGCTGCTGCGGCAAAGATACCGCTGAGTCCAAAGAATGCTTTGCCAACGAAGGCCAGCGGAATATAGATAACAAACATGCGGACGAGCGACATAATGGTCGAGGAGACGGGTTTTCCCAGAGAGTTAAAGATTGCGCTGGACATCATTAACACGCCCCAGGCGCCATAACTCACCGGTACCACCAGTAGGTAGGTTGCGGCGACGGTAATTACAGCGGGGTTCTCATCGAAGAGCGAAGCGATGTCCTGTCGAAAAATAACCAATAACAAGGCAACGAATGCGCCCCAGACAAGTGAATACTTGTAGGACAAAATCATCGCCAGATCGGCTCGATCATGGCGGTCTGCCCCCCAATTCTGACCAACGAAAGGTCCAATACTGGCGGAAAGCGCGAAAAGGGGGATGATAAATAGGGCCTCGATTCGTGATGCAATACCGAAACCAGCCACTGTTTCCTGGCTGAAACTGGCAAGCAGGCTGATAATGATCGCCGTTGAGATAGGACCAATCAGGTTGGTCGCTGTGGCTGGAATGCTGACTGCCAGAATTTTTCTCCAGGAGGACAGCACCATCTGCAAAGTGATTTTTGAGTAACTCAGCAGATGTTCCCTGAAATGCAGTACAGACATCGTGACGACAAAAAGTATGAAACGTGCGATCAGGTTTGCCCAGGCAGCGCCTTCGAGGCCAAGCTGCGGCAGTCCAAGTAGGCCGAAGATGAGCAGGGGGCTAATCATGATCTGCAAAATAGCGCCGGAGACCATGATAGTTCCTGAGATACGAGCATCTCCGGTTGCCCTTAACGCATTGGCACCCAGGGAAGGAACTGCAAGGAACACTAGTGACCAATAGTAGACGGACATGTAATCGACGATTAGTGGTAATGTTGTTTCATCAGCGCCCAGTGCAATAAACAGCGGCTCAATAGTGAGTAAACCCAGGATTGATACCAGAATCATTACCAGTGCCACCAGACTGATTCCATCGCTGGCCAAGCGTCGAATTTGGTTTTGATCGCCGCTGCCTACGGCTCTCGCCAGAACGCTTGAAAGGCCGATGCTGACGCCCAGGGAAACAGACATCAATGCTCCAGTGACCGGAAATGTAAAGCTGTAGGCAGCCAGTGTGGAGGTGCTTATCTGGGCGAGAAAAAAAGCCTCGAGTAATCCTGCGCCGAGGTTGGCAGTGATCCCAAGGATGACCGGTGCGCTCAGTCGAAGCAGCCCGGTATTGACAGGGCCTTGCACCAGCCTGGCCTGGGTATTGGTTGAACCTGTCATTAGGTCACATCTATCCGAACGAGCGCCGAAGCTTGCCGATATCCTCAGGATTGAATGGGGTTTGCTGGTACACGTAATAGTTCAACCAGTTAATGAATAGAAGGTTGCCATGGCTCTTCCAGGTCACCACGGGATTCTGGTCGGGATCATCGTTTAGAAAATAGTTTTCTGGTACTTCCGGATTAACGCCAGCTTCAAGGTCGCGTTCATATTCATCCTTCAGGCAATTGGGTTCGTACTCGGAATGACCGGTAACAAAAAGGTGCCTACCGTCCTTATGCCCCCACACGTAGGGTCCAGCGAATTCAGAATCAGCTATCATTTCGATCTCGTCCAGCTTGTCGAGTTCGGCAACGGGTACTTCCGCATAGCGAGAGTGTGGCGCATTAAATACATCGTCGAAGCCGCGAACGATAGGTGAGAGCGGGTTAACAATCCTGTGCGGGTAAACGCCACTTATCTTTTTGGGCAAGATGTTTTTGTTAACCCCATATAAATGATACATCGCAGCCTGGACCGCCCAGCAGAGGAACAGTACCGAGGTAACGTTGTTAACCGACCAGTCCATGATTTCTTTCATGTCTTGCCAGAAACTCACGTCACCAAAGTCTACCTGGCCAAGTGGTGCACCAGTAATAATCAGCCCGTCATACTTGTTTTTCTTTACTTCTGAAAAATCCTTATAGAAATTAGCCATATGCTCTATGGGAGTATGTTTTGACGGCCGGTCGTTGATTCGTAGCAATTCCACATCCACCTGTAATGGGGAATTGGACAGCATGCGCAGGATATGGATCTCCGTCTCAATTTTTTTTGGCATCAGGTTCAATAACAGGACCCGAATAGCCCGGATGTCTTGCTGTTGAGCCGCGCTGCTATCAATACAGAAAATGTTTTCTTTCTGCAGTACTTTAGACGCGGGTAATCCGTCTGGTATTTTGAGTGGCATGACATTTCCTCGGAGCAAAAAAAACCTACTCGCTTGCGGCTAAAGTAGGTTGTAACTCTTTAGCTGTACTTGTAAAGCGCCCGCAAGCTGATTTCAAATCGGCGCTGAAAGTGAATTCTAGTCGAATTCAGTGATCAGGGTCAATTTCTCCTTGTCACTGCAATGCTCCTCTAGCCGGTCAAAGCTATGCTTGATCAAAGCTGTACTTTATCAAAGCTCTACTTCACCAAGGCTTTACTTCACCAAGGCTTTACTTCACCAAGGCTTTACTTCACCAAGGCTTTACTTCACCAAGGCTTTACTTCATCAAAGCTATGGCCAGTCAAAGTTTCCGTAGCCCTCTTGCAATCTTCTCATTCCTTTAAGCCATCGATCGTAGTCGCCCGACTTGCGCTGCATGTAAGCCAGAACTTCAGGATGGGGCAGGACCAGGAATCGCTCTTCCCTTAATGTTTCAACGACAGAGTCACAAAGTACCTCAGGTTCCATCATGCCATCTACACTGGCGACACCATCTGGATTATCAGCAGTCATCGCAGTGCGTACTGCCTGTGGGCAAAGCGCAGATACTTTTAAGCCACGGTCACCGTAGGTTACCGATAACCATTCGGCAAAACTTACTGCGGCATGTTTTGTGACTGCGTAGGGTGCCGAACCAACTTGAGTCAGTAGTCCTGCTGCAGAAGCGGTGTTCATAATGTAACCATCACCGCGTGCCACCATAGCTGGAATGGCGGCGCGTGCAGCATAAACATGGGCCATTACATTGATTTCCCATATCCTCTGCCAGTCTTGGTTGGGCGTTTCTGGCCCACCGCCGACACCAATACCCGCGTTATTACACAACAGGTCAATTTGACCATAGTCATTTTCGGCGGTTGCTATGAGATGCTGTACTTCGGCTTCAACGGCGACATTGGTGGGGATTGCTCGTGCGCCAATCTCGTCTGCTACTTTCTGAAGCCCATCGGCATTGAGGTCTGCGATGACGATCTGTTTAGCACCTTCATCGGTGAACCTTCTGGCCATGGCTCTTCCGATACCGCTGGCACCGCCGGTAATTACGATGATTTTGTCTTTAATTTCCATAATTTTTTGTGGGTTTTCTACAAGGGGTTCAAGAGTGACACAACTCCCGTTTGTTGCCCAGTCTCTGTTACTTGGATTTGATAGAATATCTATTTCAGCTGTACTTGCAGGAGACTAAACCCGATGATGAATGAGCTCGCTTTCTATACCCTTCCCGGCGCACCTAACAGCCCTCGCGATTTGATCGAAGAAGTTGCGCATGCTGAGCGACTTGGGATCGGTAATTGCTTCATCTCCGAGCGATTTAATATTAAGGAAGCTGCAACTTTGAGTGGCGCTGTAGGTGCGGTGTCTGAAAAAATAGGTATCGCCACAGCGGCAACCAATCACAATACTCGCCATCCTGTCGTTACTGGCGCCTATGCATCAACCATGCACTTCCTGACCGGTGGGCGCTTCTCTCTTGGCCTCGGGAGAGGCATTGATATGATGTTTGATGCGTTTGGGTTGCCGCGAATCAAAACCGCAGAGATCGAAGATTTCGTTGGAATAATGCGCCGATTGCACCGAGGAGAAACCATCGTCGGGCACAAAGGGCCTGCGGGCAGCTGGCCAGTGCTTCGGCTGGATCCAGGGTTCGACGAGTACATACCCTTAACCTTTACGGCGTTTGGTCCCAACTCCCTGGCTCTGGGCGGGAGAGTCTTCGATGCTGTGGTCCTGCATACTTTTTTTACCGACGAAACCACAGTTCGTGCAATTGAGACTGTAAAACGCGCAGCGGAGGAAGCAGGCCGTAACCCTGATGACGTGAGAGTGTGGTCGTGCTTCGCCACGATCGGTGATCACCTTGCGCCTGAGGTGCGATTAAAGAAAACTGTGGGTCGCATGGCGACCTATCTTCAGGCTTACGGCGATTTGATGGTGAGAACTAACGGGTGGGATCCAGAAGTACTAAAAAGATTTAGGGAAAATGACCTGGTTTCAGGTTTTCAGGGTGCGCTGGACCAGAATGGAACCACCGATCAGCTGGAACAAGTCGCTGGTTTGATACCCGAAGATTGGTTGGCTGCAGCAGCGACTGGTACGCCGGATCAATGCGTTGCTGCCATCAATCATCAACTGGACCTAGGCTGCGATGGTGTCATCCTGCACGGGGCGTCACCGGTCGATCTTGCACCTATTGTCGATTGTTATGAAAAGCAGCGGGATAATTCCAGGTTCGAGCACCTGCCAGCCAATCCCGCTATGCCGCCAAGTATGGTTTAGTCAGTTTCCCGAATTGATTCCTGAATAATGGCGAACACCTCAGTGATCTGTTCTTTAGTGATAATCAGAGGCGGTGACAACACGATGGCGTCACCGATGTTTCTTGCCCAGAGGCCTTTGTCATAACATTTTTTTGCGATCTCGATACCTCGCTGCATCGGTGCGCCGGACCTGGGCGCCACTTCAATGGCGCCAATCAGAGGCAAGCAGCGTACATCAATGACTTTTGATTCGTTTTTCAAAGATAGCGCCTCGTTCATCCAGTGTTCGCCTAACGTTTCTACACGGGAGAACAGTTTTTCTTCTTCATAGATGTCAAGCGCGGCTGCGGCTGCCGCACAAGCGAGAGGATGTCCAGAGTAGGTATAGCCATGATTGAGCTCTACCCCAGATTCCGGTGTTGACATGAAAGTGTCATAGATGTCGTCAGTCACCAGAACGCCACCCATCGGTACCGTCGCGTTAGTAATTCCTTTTGCGGTCGTGATGATGTCCGGCGTTACGCCAAACTTTTCTGCCGCACTCATTGCGCCGAGCCGCCCAAAGGCGGTAATGACCTCGTCAAAGATCAGCAGGATACCGCTCTCGCTGCAGATATCCCTGAGTCGTTGCAGGTATCCCTGTGGCGGCATGATGACGCCGCCTGCACCAGCGACAGGTTCAACAATTAGTGCGGCGATGTTCCCTGCGCCATGGAGCTGAACAAGTCTTTCGAGGTCCTCTGCCAGTTCCGCGCCGTCCTTCGGCAATCCCCGAGAAAAAGCACTTTGCTGTAGATCAAGTGTATGCCTTATGTGATCCGTACCGGGCAACAAGAGCCCGAACGTCTGACGGTTTTTCACCAGACCTCCGACTGAAAGACCACCAAACCCCATGCCGTGATACGCCTTCTCGCGACCAATCAATCGCTGTCTCGATCCTTCTCCTTTTAGCCTGTGATAGGCCAGGGCAATCTTTAGTGCTGTATCTACAGATTCGGATCCGGAATTAGTGAAGAACACATGATTGAGGGGGTCAGGGAAGTGCTTTACCAATCGGTGGGCATAGTTAAAGGCATGTGGGTGACCACTGTTGAAGCTATGCGCAAAATCTAGTTGTTCAAGCTGCTCTGCAATTGCCTGGTTAATATGTTCGCGCTTGTGTCCTGCATTAACACACCACAACCCTGCGGAGCCATCCAGTATCTCGTGGCCATTTGAATCCTTGTAATACATTCCTTCTGCCGAAACGATAAACCGGGGAGCATCCTTGAAGTTTCTGGAAGCGGTAAATGGCATCCAGAAACTATCGAGATCGGAAGGTACGAGGTTGTGATTAATCGAAGCCATGGTCCTGTCCTGATTTGATGATGAAATAAGTTACCCGAATAGATCGAGTATTTGCATGGGAGTATCAACGATTGCCTCCGCGCCTGAGGAAACGAGTTCATCCTTGTCCCTGAAACCCCATAACACACCAACCCCAGCGACCTTGCAAGCTGCTGCTGTGTTCATGTCCGTAGCGGTATCGCCGATCAGCCAGGTCGAGGATCTAGAGGTCCCCAGGGCTGCCATCAGCTTATTTCCACCCTGTGGATTGGGTTTGTGGGGAATATCCGGTCGGTGTCCAAGGATGTAATCGAAAGTGGCGGGGAAGAAATGTTCAACGCAGCGCTGGGTGAAATGGTCATCCTTGTTGGATAAGACCGCGAGCTTCAGTTCAGGTGGTAATGAGGTAAGAAGGTCCAAAATATCCTGATACGGCGATGCTGTCACCCAGAGTTGCTCGTAATGTTGTTGGAACTGCTCTATACAATGTTTGATATCAGCTACTGACTGTCGGTCACTCGGTAGACATCGCTGCGCTGCCACGGCGGCACCGTTGCCTATTATCTGGCGGAAAGCTTCGACCGGGTGGGTCGGATAACCAGATGAGCTTAGTGCGGCGTTGAAGGCGCCGGCGATGCTTGCCAAGGTGTCCAGCAGGGTTCCATCCAGGTCAAAAATGATGAGTTCAGGTGTCTTCATGATTTACATACTCTTCATATAGCTGGTCTTGTTGAATGATATTGTCTCGAGAGAGCTGCTTCCTCAAGGCTTGCAGGTATTCACGTTCCGCTGAAAACGGGAGTTTTTCATTGGAGACGAGTTTGGAATCGGGTGAAAGGAGCGCGTAGTAACCCAGTGACTGGAATAAGCTGGCATACAGGTCGTAACGATCACGGTTAACCCCGATTCCGACTTGTCTGTCGGCCTTAACAGTTTCCTGTAAGAAAAATGCGGTGAGCGCTGAAGTTTCGATCTCGATTCGGGCGACTTCAGTTGAGGTTTCTTCTTCCCAGTGCTGACTCATTTCCTTCAGATGAGATAATCCCAATAACTTTTCGTAGAGCAGCCAGAGCGGTGAATAACTGGTAGCGAGGATAACCGTTGCATCGCCCGCAGTGCCGAACGGTGTCGTTGAACCACCGTCGTTGATCAGGAACAGGTTTTCTGAATCATGGTCCAACAAGCAACCCGGGCCGGTGTTGCCTTGTGTCTGAAAGGTGTAAGCCTCTGGCGATTCATGAATTCGGGGGAGAAAATATTGCTTTTGCTCTGTTGAACCGTAGGCCAGCAGCATCGGGGCAATTACGTTGACTGAGTCAGGCATTATCGGACATTGATAGTCCGACAAAGTCGTAATGAAGTTCAGCTGCTCTTGTCTTGCCCAGCCGGTTCCCCCGAACTCTAACGGCCAGTCGGCGCCGATCCATCCCGATCTCGCCAGGCTTTTGAACCATTGAGACTCGCCTGAAGGCCAGTGTCTGGTAATAAACTTACTGAAGTTTTCAGTCGTCTCTATCTGCTTCACCATTTGGTTGAGCGCGCAATGGCGCTGGCTTGCCGATAATGACAACGGTGCCAGCTAACTTGTCATGCCAGCCCTGTTTGCGTTTGTCGAGAGCGATCCAAATAAAGCCCAACCCCAGCGCAGCAAAACTGATGAAATACGCGAGGTAGCGGATGATGTTCTGGAAGGTCGAGGGCGCTGATAAGGTGTTTGCATCGACGATCACAGATTTGAACAACATTTTTCCTGGCGTTGAGTTTTTATAAATCCAGAACAGGACAAAAATTGTGCCCATAAATAGAAGATCTACTGATAGCTGGGTAGTCATTCGCTGGAGCAATTCCATTAACTGGGTTTGATCAGAAAGATCATAGTTTGAAAGGTCCACGTCATCGATAAGACGAGAGACAAAAGGCACCATAAGGATTGATGCCGCTGTGCTGTCTATCAGAAATGCGACAAATCTTGCGTTGAAACCCAGGTAGTGAATCTCAGTTTGATCTATTTCGTTACTCATTTTCCTAACGGCCCGTTTTCAGTTTGAACCTTAATCTTCTAACCTCAACTTTTAGCTTTAACCCCGAATTTTGATGAGCAGCACTTTCGCGGCATTGATCTTGGTTGCCAGGTAGGTAGATCCACCACGGTCGGGATGAACCTTTTGCATCATGCGTCGATGCGCCTGAATGATGTCTTCTTTTGTCGCGTCCTCTTGCAGGCCAAGGATGTCGAGCGCCTGCGATTCGGACATGTCTTCACTGCCAGAAAATGGTTCTGTGCGTTCTTCGCCTGGCCTCCAGGTCTCGTGTTCACGGTCCAGATAAGCCTTAAGCAGGTTCGAGGAATCAGTGTCGTTGCCTATCTCCCGGAGCAGTTCTTTTAGCTGATTCAGTTCAAGTTGGGAGAGTTTGGTGTCCTTGAACTGTCCCTCCAGAATAGTGCCATCCATCATGCCGGTGTCGTGGAAAAGGACCATGTGTATGTATCGAGACGAAATTTCACTGGTCTGCGGTGGTGGCCCAACATTGCCCCCCATTGCCGCCTTCAGCGATCGAAATACGGATGCGAACTGAGCACCCTGCATGATTAATGTGGCTGATCGTAAGAGAAAGGGAATAACCGCGCCGATGACCGCGTAAAGGGGGTGCAATCGGCCGGTAGCACCCAGAAAAAGCAGTATGAGTCCAAAAAGAGTGGCCAGGTAGATAGAAAAAAACTGCCTGACCGAGAGGTTCTTTTTCGCCAGAAAGCCACGTAAGGCAACAAAGACAAGAAAAGCGACAATTGCGATGACGAGTAAACGAGCCAGGGGGATCTCCTAGTTTTTCAGCTGTTGGGTTAACAATGCCGCGGGAGGAGAAAGCGCGGTGAGTCTTTTTAGTGCGGACTTGCCGCCGGCAGCAAATACAGCAACCGCCGCGAGAAGATCTTTAAGTTCAGTAGCGCTCTGTAGATTAAATGGCGAGTAGGCACCACCGGATAGTTGTGCCATTTGCTGGTACGCAGATTTAACCCTGGAATTAGATCCCTCCTGAAACATAAAGAGAGGAACATTTAGCACGCCTAGCTGGCCAGCCTGGTGGCATAGATGGTCTGCTGCCTCCTCCAGGGCGTCGCCAACAAAGACGATTGCCTTAAGCCGTTGGCGTTTGTGTTCTTTCATTGCATGTTCAAGAACCCGGTTAATCTGCGTGTGGCCTCCGAGACACCTGACGCGACTCATCTCATTGAGTAGAAGCTTGGCTGAACTGCACCAGGTGCTTGAATGAAACTCGTTGAACCCGCGGTAATAGCAGAGCTGCACGGACAGGCTACCAACACCCTCTGTCGCCTGAAACATTTGCCCCTGAAGGTGGCAGGCCCTGTCCCATGTTGTTTCTCTTGAGGCAGTGGCATCCATCGCGAACAATAACCGGCCATCGGATATCGTATCCGCTCGAACAGGAGTTTTCGCAACCTTGTCCAAAAACTGGCTTACTTCCGTACTGTTCCTGCTGACAGGTTTTGACTTATCTGCCATTAGCGCTTAGCTACCATGAGTGCTTATTTACCATTAGTGATTATATGCCATCAGGTTATCTCTGTTGTTACTGATCATCTGTTCGTTTGACGGGCTATAATGTCGAAATATGTGTAGTTTAACGCTCAAAGGTAGTTGGGAGTAACAGGTACTTTGAACAGACTGGTCGTCGCCATTTCAAGCAGTGCGTTATTTGACCTGACCCTGAGCGATCAAGTCTATCGTGAAGAGGGGGTTGCTTCCTACGCCCGCTACCAGATTGCACATGAAGAGGATCCGCTTGCCCCAGGTGATGCCTTTGAATTAGTGAGGAAGCTTCTAGGTATTAACGCCTTGTTGCAACAAAAAGAACGGGTAGAAGTCATATTGCTTTCGCGGAACACGGCAGACACAGGTCTGCGCGTATTTAAGTCCATTGAGCATTACGATTTGCCTATACGTCGTGCCGCATTTACTGGAGGGGGGTCTCCGTACAAATACATGAAGCCGTTTGGTTGCCAGTTGTTTCTGTCGACTCACCGGCAGGATGTAATTGACGCTCTCGAGGAGGGGATTGCGGCGGCCAGTATCATTGCCGGCCCAGCGGTTGAATCCTGCAGTGAAGAATTACGGTTCGCTTTCGATGGTGATGCGGTTCTATTTTCGGATGAGTCAGAGCGAGTTTACCAGGAGCATGGGCTCGATGGGTTTATGGCGGCTGAACAGGGATTGGCGAATGAGCCGCTGATAGGCGGGCCTTTTAAACCATTTCTTGCCGCGCTGCATACACTGCAGCAGGAATTTGGGGGCCGCGATTGCCCGATCCGAACGGCGCTCGTGACAGCAAGGTCTGCGCCGGCACACGAAAGAGTGATCAAGACGTTAAGGTCATGGGGCATTCGCCTGAACGAAAGTCTTTTTCTAGGCGGGCTGCAAAAGTCTGAATTTCTTGCCGCGTACAGAGCTGATGTTTTCTTTGATGACCAGGCGGAGCATTGCCGGTTAGCGGGTGAGGTTGTTGCTACCGGTCACGTGCCTAACGGAGTCATAAACGAGTAACGCTCCTTTCCACCTAGACCGCAAAGTAATACCTCTAGATATTTTTATTCTATCCGCGTATAAGTAACCCATCTGCTCGTTGTCAGGGTTTTCATGAAATTACAACAACTAAAGTATATTTGGGAGGTCGCCCACCACGACCTGAACGTGTCCGCGACCGCTCAGAGCCTTTTTACTTCGCAACCCGGTATCAGCAAACAGGTTCGTTTGCTTGAAGATGAGTTGGGCTTGGAAATATTTGCCCGTAGCGGCAAGCATCTGACGCACATCACTCCTGTTGGCCATACGATTATTGAGCAAGCAGGGCAGATCCTTAGAAAAGTCGAGAGTATCAAACAGGCCGCTCATGAATTCAGGGACGAGAAAACAGGCAGCCTTTCAATCGCCACGACCCACACCCAGGCACGGTACGCGCTACCGAACGTGATTTCTTCATTTATCGGGCGTTATCCGGAAGTCTCATTGCACATGCATCAGGGAAGTCCCCTTCAGATTGCCGAGTTGGCGGCGAATGGTGAAGTGGATTTTGCGATTGCGACAGAGGGGCTGGAACTGTTCGGTGACCTGGTCATGTTGCCATGCTACAACTGGAACAGATCTATTATTGTAACGAAGGGACATGCCCTGGCTGAGAAGCCGATGCTGACGCTCAAGGATATTGCCGAGTACCCGATAGTGACTTATGTATTCGGATTCACCGGTCGAAGCAAACTTGATGAAGCATTCCAGAATGAAGGGCTGCAACCCAAGGTGGTCTTCACGGCAACAGACGCGGACGTCATCAAGACTTATGTTCGACTAGGTCTGGGCATCGGTATTATTGCGGATATGGCCTACGATGTAGCACAAGATCCTGACCTGGTAGCCCTGAGCGCCAGTCACCTGTTCTCGCCCAGTACCACGATGATCGGTTGTCGGCGTGGTACGTTCCTGCGTGCGTTTATGTATGACTTCATGGAATTGTTTGCACCGCATCTGACTCGTGAACTCATCGACCGGGCTTTCGAGGCTCAAACCCGTCAGGATGTTGATCTTCTGTTTGACGATATCGTTTTCCCCGTTCTGTAAGAGATTGCTGTGGGTATTATGTTTAGTGTCGTTCAGGATTGATTCCCGGGCGTTTCACTGAAAGAATGCCCGCCACCCCCATTTGTTAGGAATATCATGCAAGTAGTCTGCCTCGACCTGGAAGGTGTCCTCGTTCCCGAAATCTGGATTAAATTTGCAGAGAAGACCGGTATAGATGCCCTGAAAGCCACGACAAGGGATATACCGGATTACGATGAATTGATGCGGCAGCGTCTCAGGCTTCTTGACGAGCATAATCTGGACCTGGCTGCCATTCAGTCGGTTATCGCAGAGCTTGCTCCAATGCCAGGTGCTCGAGAATTTCTCGACGCTCTACGAGAGAAGTTTCAGGTCATAATCCTCTCTGATACTTTTTATGAATTCGCCAGGCCGTTAATGGCGCAATTGGCCTGGCCGACGTTGTTTTGTCATAAGCTTGAAGTGTCTGAGGATGGTCGCGTGACAGATTACCTGCTTCGGCAGAAAGACCCGAAGCGTCAGTCGGTGAAAGCGCTGAAACAGTTGGAATATACGGTGTTTGCGGCGGGCGATTCCTATAATGACACGACAATGCTGGAAGAGGCAGACGCAGGTTTTCTATTTCGGGCGCCGCAGAACGTCATAGAAGAGTTCCCGCAGTACAAGGTAACAACCGACTATACCGAGCTGGCCGGTTTCTTTGATAAGGCAGCCCTGAGCAACGCTTAACAGCGTCAGGAATTGTCGCGAGCCGTGGGGTCGAACTATAGTGGGGAAATAGGGTCAGTTGGCTCTGGGTGCCAGTCTGAACAGGTAGGTTTCGTCTACATTCTCGTTTCTGGGTCTATCGCCATATTTTGATGCCCACGCCTGGGCGAAGGTCTCGAATACGGTAGCATCGGTAACTCTGATTGCGCGAAGTTCGAATATTTCCTCACCTATTTTTAATCTGACGTTCGGGTTGCCAGCAATGTTCTCTACCCACTCTGCTCGGTTATCACCAGCAAAGACGTGCGGCGAGCCGCCGACCTCGGCAATCCAGAGGTTGACGGAGTAGGGTGCTTCACCTGTTGTTTCCAGTTGTATAATTTCGGTAGCGGTGAGCTCACTCCACTGCGCTGGTATGGGTGACATCGTTCCCTCTAGTTTACCTCCGGCGATTGGCAGGTATTCAGAGCAGGCCGACAGTGCCAGCAAAAGGATCAGGGGTAGTGTGTGCATCATGCTAGTCCGCTCCAAAATCAGCTATTTTTAAATCATGGTAAGCCTTGATGACCTTTTCAACATAGCGGGGTGTTTCTGCGTTTGGCGGTACGCCGTTATGCTTCTCTACTGCTGCCGGGCCTGCATTATAGGCGGCTATCGCCAAGGTCATATTGTTTTCAAATCGTTTCATCAGTTCGCTGATGTATTTCACCCCCCCATGGATGTTGTCTCTGGGATTGTACCGGTCTATGACATCGAGGTCCCGCGCGGTACCGGGCATAAGTTGCATAAGCCCCGTTGCCCCTGAGTGAGAAACGGCATCAGACCTGAAATTAGACTCTACCTGGATAATGGCTTCAACCAGGTCTGGGTCTACCATGTACTTTAGGCTGGCATTGCGGATATGTACTTTGAATTCCGCTGGGCTACCGGGGTCAACCGGTCGATCTGCGAGGAAATCGCCTGCATTAGTCAACGTATCCCGTTTAGTCAGCAGGACATATCCAGGAACAGGGCGGTCGCTGATCATCCGCTCGCCATTTGGTCCCTCGTGAAGATACAGTTCTGATTGAACAGCAGGAGAGAAACAAATCAAAACGCTAATCAGCATCTTAAGTGAGGAAGCTGATTGCCTGAACTGAAACAGTTTTAGAGCCATCGATGAGGCTTTGGTATGATGCACACGGAATTTTAACCACCTTTGCTGTTAAAGCCAATAAATAAGGATTGATGATGGATTACGTGCTCCCCGATTTGTGTGATGAATACCCTGAGCTGGTGCGGGTAGTCAGCCCGATGTTCAGGAATTTCGGCGCCATATCCTCCTTTGGCGGCGTCATCACGACCATCAAGTGCCATGAGGATAATTCCCTGGTCGCAGATACTGTCACTGAAGAGGGTCGTGGACGAGTATTGGTCGTTGAC
>JABGVY010000460.1 GCA_018645845.1 Gammaproteobacteria bacterium
AGCTGATTTGCTGGTGATGCCCTGCAATACAGCTCATCTTTATGCCCCGGAGATTGAGTCAGCCGTTAGTATCCGGTTTTTGAATATGGTTGAGTTGACCGTTGAGCGTGTTGCTACCCAGGTCCAGGCAAGTAAAGTGGGGTTGCTTGCTTCGACCGCTATCCATCAAACGAAATTGTATGAATCAATTTTCGCCGACAGGGGCGTAGCAACAATGGTGCCCGACGATGCGCTTCAATTTCAACTGATGAAGCTCATTATGGCGATTAAGGCCGGAGACTTGAGCGAATCCAATTTACTGCAAACGATTGTTGAGAACATGTTAGAAGAGCAGGCAGAGTGTGTGGTGATTGCGTGTACGGAACTTTCTGCGCTGGTTGATTCTTTGGATGTGCCGGTGCCCGTTATTGATGCGTCTCAATGTCTGGCTGAGGTAGCCGTACAACTTGCCCTGGGAGGGAAAGCTTATGAGTGATGGAATAGATCAGGCGATTGATAGTGCGTTTGAGCCTATCGCCACCGCGATGGTCGATATTGTATTTGTGTCGGTCAATATTGGTGGAACTGAACTGCCCCTGATAGTCGTATGGTTGGTAGTCGGCGCGGTGTTTTTTACAGGGTATTTTCGTTTCATCAACATTCGCGGCTTTACTCATGCCATCAGAATTGTCACAGGTAAAGAAGACAAAGAGTCACAGGCGCCCGGTGAGGTATCTCACTTTCAAGCGTTGACGACTGCTGTCTCTGGCACCGTTGGTGTGGGTAACGTTGTTCATGTCGCAGTTGCCATTTCAATTGGTGGCCCTGGTGCAACTTTTTGGTTAATCGTTGCCGGGTTCCTGGGTATGGCTTCAAAATTTGTTGAATGTACCCTGGGCGTCAAATATCGGCAGACCAATCCGGATGGCTCAATATCCGGGGGCCCTATGTTCTATATGGATAAGGGGTTCGCTGAATTAAATATGCCGCGTCTGGGCAAGACTATGGCCTGGTACTATGCGCTCTGTGTCATGCTCGGGTCACTTGGCGCGGGATGCATGTTTCAGGCGAATCAGGCATATGTGCAGGTTGTCTCGGTCAGCGGTGGTGAATCGAGCTTTTTCGCTGAACGTGGTTGGTTGTTTGGCACCTTGTTGGCGATACTCACGGCAATGGTCATTGTTGGTGGTATTAAAAGCATTGCCAGAGTGACATCGAGGCTCGTCCCCTTTATGGCCTTGTTGTATATGAGCTTCGCGCTCATTGTTATCGGTGCGAACTATGAAAAGCTGCCGGGCGCAATCATTTCTATCTTCACCAACGCCTTCAGCCCTGAAGGTGTTACCGGTGGTGCTATTGCGGTTTTGGTGCTTGGCTTTAGAAGAGCAGCATTTTCGAATGAAGCGGGTATCGGGTCATCTGCTATTGCGCACGCAGCGGTTAAAACCAAAGAGCCGCTCACCCAGGGGTTCGTCGCCATGCTCGAACCGTTCATTGATACGGTCGTTGTTTGTACGATCACGGCACTCGTGATCACGGTGACGGTTTACGATCCTGCGATGTTAAACGATGGGGTCATTAGCGGTGTCGAATTAACGTCAGCAGCATTTGCCAGTGTCATGCCCTGGTTCCCTTACGTACTGGCGGTGGTCATCATGCTATTTGCTTACTCAACGATGATCTCCTGGTCTTACTATGGCCTGGAGGGGTTCGTCTATATGTTTGGTCCGAGTCGTATCTCGAAGCTCACTTTTAATATGATTTTTTGTCTGTTTGTGGTGATAGGGTGCACCACGCAGTTGACTGCTGTACTGGATTTTTCAGATGCCATGATCTTTGCGATGGCGCTGGCCAACATACTCGCTTTGTATGTTTTAGGGCCGGGTGTGAAAAGAGACCTTGACGTTTACTGGCAACGAAGAGCCAGCTAAACGATGAGGCTCTTTCTAGTTAATCAGTTATGGACCGTCAGCCCGGTAAATTGAGCGACCACGAGAAAAAGTTTCCAGAACCGGTATGTCTTTAATCGAGTTGGGATCTGAAGTGATCGGGTTGGCGCCCAGAATCACCAGGTCCGCCTGTTTGCCCGGCGTAATGGATCCTTTTCGATCTTCCTCAAAGTACTGATAGGCTGCTCCCAATGTGACAGCGTGTAATGCCTGCATTGGCGTCGCTCGCTGGTCAGGACCAAGAATGAAACCACTGCGCGTCTCGCGGTTGACAGTAGCCCAGAGCAGTCTCATTACATCCGGCGGTACGACGGGTGCATCGTTATGAACCGTGAACGGGATACCAAGTTCAGCCGACCGTCCCACTGGGCTTATGAATCCAGCACGATCTTCGCCAAAAGATTGCCTGTGCCAATCTCCCCAGAAAAAGGTATGGGCCGAAAAGTACGATGGTATTAATCCCAGCGTCTTAATTCGGTGTAATTGATCTTCCCGGGTTAGCTGGGCGTGAATGATTACGGTCCTGTGGTCAGGCAAGGGCTTGCCCTCTAGTGCCTTTGCGACACCGTCTATCATGACATCGATAGCTGCGTCTCCATTGGCATGCGCTAGTACCGGTACGCCTTTTTGTAAAAGCTGGGCAATGCGTACATCGTACTCTGCTGCAGGGTAACTGGGGTAAGCCCTGTAATTCTTGTCTGCTCCTGGTGGGCCTGCTGTATAGGGTTCAGAAAGATAAGCTGTCCTTCCCTGGGGGGAACCGTCGAGAACGAATTTGACGCCGCCGACGCGAAAACCACCGCGATAATGCTTGTCGAAATCGATTTCATCCAAAACGGCCTGTTCAAGATGATTGCCGACTGGAAAAGCGACAATGTCCTGGAGGAAAGGTTGGTTCTCAGCAGCAGCACGGAACATCGCTATATTTGCTGAGGAAGAGCCACCGTCCTGCAGGGTAGTGAGTCCGTAACTTGCTTGATGGTGTGCGGCCCGACGAATCCCGTCTGCCTGTTTTTCCGGGTCCGATGCGGATAACTGCGCGCCGTTAAAAATGGATGCAGCCGTTTCTTCCATCACACCATTGGGCTCCTGTGAGCCAGCCTTTCTTCGGATGACACCTCCCGGTGGGTCGGGTGTTTCGCTGGTGACATTGCGAGCGGTCAGGGCTGCAGAATTGACCGCAGCCAAGTGGCCAGAAACATGCATTAACATGATCGGTATTTGATCTGACGCGCGATCCAGGTCGTCGCGGGTTGGATGCCGTCCCTCTTTGATCAGGGAATCGTCATATCCGTAACCGATAACCCATTGTTTTTCGGATGGATTTTTCTTGGCGATGTGGCTTCGTAGGAACATGACCATATCGTCGATCGTATTAACCAGACCAACCGGAGGAGAGGATAAATTGACCATATCAATGAGCTTGGAGGCAAATGACAAATGGCCGTGGGCGTCGATAAAGCCAGGCACCAGACTCCGTTGTCCAAGTTCAATGACGCGGGTGTTCTCGCCGACAAGCCCTGAGACTTGTTCACGGGTGCCGACTGTGGATATTTGCTCACCGATAACAGCGACGCCTTGCGCATCTGGAAATTCAGGGTCAACGGTGACGATATTCGATCCAAAAATTACGATGTCTGCGAACTGCTGCTTGGCAGGCGACATATGGGTTCGATCAGTTGAGGCCGAGGCAGGGCCGAGCATCAGGTTAAGTACTACGCCTGCCAGCAACAGTCGAACAGATAACAGCGGTTTTGAGGTCGCCACCTTTAGCGCTCTGGTCATCAGGATGAGGTCTCTGAAGTAAATAGTTGTTTTAATTCCCGGCGCAGAACTTTCCCGGTTGCATTGAGTGGCAGTGCATCAACAATCAGCAGTCGTTCAGGCTGTTTGAAGATGGCAAGCCCCTGTTCTTTGAGATAATCAGTAATCATCTCCAGGGTCAGTTCAGTGTCCATTGCCGGTACGGCGGCTACGCCAATGCGCTCTCCTAGTATGGGGTCTTCGTAACCCACCACAGCGGCAGATGTTAATGCCGGATGCGCCGCCAACAGGTTATCGATTTGGTCCGGTGAGATTTTCATGCCGCCTCGTATGATGATATCTTTCGAACGACCAACAAAATGGTAGTAGTCCGATTTATCAGGATCCAGAGGGATTTCGAAAACATCACCGGTTCTGAAAAAACCATCCTCGGAGAAGACCTCGAGATTCGTTTTTTCTGCCTGCCAGTAGCCATCAAAGACAGAAGGTCCTGAAATTTCTAGCTCGGCCTCAATGCCAGGATCAGAAATAACTTCCCGGGTTTCCAGGTCCACCAATCTCGTTTGTACCATCGAGCTGACCTCATTGGTCCACTGTCTGCCCTCTAAACCGAAACGCGGGAAATACTGTGCGCGTTCATTAGGGTCTGGCAGGTCGACGCCACTGGAGGTCAGGCAAAGTCCCTCGTTCGAACCGAAAATGTTGGCGACGATAATGTTGTAGTCATGCTGGAAAGTGCTGACCATCCATTCTGATAAGGGCGCGCCGCCACTGCCTATCGCCCGAAGCGCGGATAGATCGATCTGGTCAAGCAGGTCGCGCTGATTCAATAACATGGTCAATATTGTTGGAGCGGCAATGGTGTAGGTGATCCGTTCGCTTTCTAGTTGCTTTAGAAACAACGACAGATCAAATGGGTGATGCAACACAAGTGTTGATTGACACATCACCCAGGGGAATAGAAACCCGCCCAGCGCTGCCATATTGACAAGGGGAAACGGGTTTAGCATGACATCCTCAGCGGTGAAGTTTGCTGCGCTGGATGTCGCAAGAGCGGAAATTCGCCAGTGATTATGACTTCGTGGTACCCCTTTGGGTTGCCCGGTGGTGCCCGAGGTCCAGCAAATCGTCAGAATATCGTCTGCGCTCCTATCGAGAGAAGCGGTGTAAGCTCGCCAATTTGCATGGTCGCCCCGATCGTCTAGATTGATGCTGGTTGCGTTGCGTACGGATTGTCCGAAACACAGTGTTGGGCATACGCCTTCGAGAGCAGGCATTCGGGTTTCGGCAAACGCTTCACCCTTGAGATGCGAGGTGCTGATGTACGCGGCGGGATTAACTTCACCGGCAACGTGTTTGAGTTCAAACAGGTCATATTGCACGGGCACAGGGCTGACGATGACACCAAGCCGGTCGAGTGCGAAGTAGGTGATGGCAAGCTCTGCAATATTGGGTAAGTGAACAATGACAATATC
>JABGVY010000057.1 GCA_018645845.1 Gammaproteobacteria bacterium
CCTGAACGCGAAGCTAGCTCGCCCATCAGTATTGATATCCGCCGATAGCCTACCCTCAGAGCTTTGCCCAGGTCAGTATCGGTAGTTGCAAGCGCTTCGTCGCTGGCAGTGGCGCCATAAAATGCAGCGGGCAGGACTCTTCGAGCTACCAGCTCTACATCCAGTTTCAGGTGGCAGGAAAGCTCAATCACCTTAGCGGCGTCAATGGGGCTGAGGGCAATAAAGGTGGTTCCGGTCGAGTCCCTTGCCGGTTTACGGTTAGAATAGGGTTTATACTATATCGGGTCAGGTGAATGGCTGATTGTTGCGAATCAGAATTGGAAGCCTCGGGGCTCGAGGCGTCACAGCGGCGGGTGCTGATTATCGTCCTGGTCATCAATCTGCTGACCTTTGTCGGGATGGTATTCGCATCTTGGTTAAGTCATTCCTCCGCCCTTTTGTCGGGGACTCTCGATAATCTGGGAGATGCTCTGACTTACTCCCTCAGTCTCTTTGTCGTTGGCGCCAGTATTACCTCAAAAGCCCGCGTTGCCGTTTTTAAAGGCGTGTTGATAGCCTTGGCTGCGATTGCTGTCGCGGTCCAAATTGGCTGGCGTGTTTACCACTTGGATGTGCCCGTTGTAGCAACAATGGGCATGGCCGCCGTTCTGAACCTGCTGGCAAACGGCGTGTGTCTCTATTTGCTGAATGATCACCGGCATGATGATGTGAATATGATGTCCGTATGGGAATGTTCAAGAAATGATGTCAATGAAGGCGTGGCAGTTATCGCGACAGTAGGGCTGGTCTGGTTTACCCAATCTGCGTGGCCTGATCTTTTGGTTGCCATCGTGTTGCTTGTCATGTTTTCGCGGTCGGCAATCAGAGTGCTGAAATTGGCGTTTGAACAATTGAATACGGCCTCCCTGCAAGGCGTTCAGTCAAAAACAGTCGTTAATTGAACATTTTTGCTGGGCCCGGATTTTCCAGAGGTCATGCCTGTAGACGCAATGCCCTTTAGATTTGTTGCCGTGGTAAGGCAGCTGTTCTGTGTTAGTTATTATCGCTCGATAGTTTGTTAACCAATGCATTCAGCTGGCTGGTCTGTATCGAGTCGACAATATCTGCCAGGTCTTTCAGGCCGCCCGGTGCGTAACCTGTCACATTGTAGGTCTGGGTAATTCGAGTGCCACCGGGAATTGGCTTAAACCGCCAACTCATGCCGCCATGAACCCCCATCATTTGGAGCGAACCCAGTCCGCCAACCATTTTTAGTTCAACGCCGGGTTGGACGTAAGAGACCAGCATATGCATAACCTGGTTGTCTCCGGATATTTCACAAAAACAGCCTCCAGCCCTGGGTTCAATAGAAAGGTTTTCACTCTTTCCGTACCAGGTGTGCCCTTTGAGCCACCACTCATCAATTCGAACAAACTGCTCGTAGGCTCTAGCAGGTGTTGTTTCAACAACACCGGTGATAACCAGACTAAAGCCGGTGTCTGCTTTACTAGTGACATCTGCCAGTGCTGCCGTAGACAGCATAAACAGGGCGGTGCTAAAGACCCACTTCGTCATCGGTTAGCTCCAGAAAATCCTGCCAGATGTCATCCATCTTTGGTCGCCACTTTACCATTACAGGGGAGTTGGCGGCATCAGCGGGTAGCCCTTTAACCTTGGTTAAATAGTGGTACATGAATGCAGAAACACGTGCGTTGACCTCACAGTGCACCCAGATTCTTCTGTTTTCCAAAACCTTGAGAATGCCAATGAAATCCTGCAAATGCTGGGCGGTTGGTTCGTCAAACGGAACGGGAATGTTGATGTACTGCATGCCCAGGGATGCCACAAGACTACCTTCCTCGGGGATGGCGTTATTCGAATCATGCATTGCCAGATTGATCACAACTTCATAGCCTTCATCAGCGATCCTGTGCAATTGGCCACGATCCGGCTGCCCGGAAGTCGCGATTTTTTCAGTACTTTGGTAAAAATTAAGGGGTTTGTCTGTCATTAGCGTAAGCCGGCCATCAAATAACACCTGTATTTTTTAAGCGGAGTATTTCTTTGGGTTCGTATCCCAGCTCGGTCAGAATGTCGTCGGTATCGGCCCCGAGCACGGGTGGTCCGCTGCGCACCTCGGGTCCGTCCACATTGGTGACATAGCCGGCCTTTGCTACAGTCACAGTTGCGTCTGGGTCCAGTGGCGATGGCAGGGTAACCAGCGCGTTTCTATTGGAGATGTCAGGATCGCTGGCGACCTCTGGAAGTTCACGTACTTCAGCGACGGGAACACCAACAGGTGCAAGCTGTATCATCCACGCCCGGGTCGTCTGTTGGTTAAGTGCCCGGGACATCGCGTCAAAAACTGCTTCCGGGTGATTGACGCGTGAATCAGGGGTAGCGAACCTTTTGTCTTCCAACATTTGCTCGAGACCGAGTTCAGCAAACAGCTTTTCAACCTGTGGTTGCCGAAGCGCCGTTATCTGAATATGACCGTCCATGGTGGGGAATACATTGGCCGTCGGCTGGCGGGTCGGGGAAGCATTTCCGCGAAGTCCAATGAGCGTGCCTTGGTTAAGGAAGTTGCTGAACTGTGAGGCCTGCATAATGATTGCTGTATCGAGCATGGCGACATCGATGTGCTGGCCTTCGCCGGTCGTCGCTTTTCGGTAAAGGGCGGCTGAAATCGCGAACGCTGAATTAAGCGCGGTCGACATATCAACTGGCATATAACCTGTTCGGGTTGGCCCTGTTTCCGGATGTCCATTTTGGGACATCATGCCGCTGGAAGCCTGAATTGCGCCGTCGTAGGCGGCATCTCCGGCTTTAGGTCCATTCTGGCCGTAGCCGGTAATCGAACAATAAATGAGGTTGGGTTTTAGCGCCTTGAGGGATTCATAGTCAAGACCGCGGCGTTGCATCGTACCAGCTTTAAAATTCTCCACGATCACGTCAACGGTGGGTAAAAGTTTCTTAATTATTCCAGCCGCATTTTCATCTTTTAGATTCAGGGTAAGGCTTCGCTTGTTAAGGTTCATACCCATAAAAGACGGAGACATTTTTAGGTCTTCACCTGCGTTCATCAGGCCGCGAGTCTGATCACCCGTCTGCGGTTGTTCTACCTTGATGACATCCGCACCCAGCAGCGCCAGTTGCATGACAGCAAAAGGACCAGCCAAAACCTGTGTGAAGTCCAGAATCCGGATGCCTTTAAACGCTGCGGTCATAAGCGACGAACCTGTGGGGCTTTGCTGTAGAAGGGTTGATTAAAAATTGGCGTATCCACCATCAATTAAGAAAGTTTCCGATGTGTGATAGCTGCTGGCGCCGCTCATGATGTACACGGCAATGCCAGCGAAATCCTCGGGTTGTCCCCAGCGGCGCATCGGCACGCGCGGCATAACATTGCCCACAAATTTTTCTGAGCTGAAGGTCTGCTGGGTCATTTCAGTTTCGATCCACCCGGGAAGGATGGTGTGGGCAGTGACATGATGCCGAGCGTATTCGACAGCCAGTGCCTTGTTCATCGAGATCAGCCCACCTTTGGTTGCCGCATAATGTTCGCCGCGGGCCTGCCCGGATATCGCCGCCAGGCTGGCGGTTGAGATAAGACGGCCAAAGGGATCGCCTGCTTCAGAGCGCAGGCGCATATGTTCTGCCGCGCAACGAAAGGTATGGAAGACACCGTCAAGGTTAACCTGCATGATGCGTGTCCATTCCTCCTTTTCCATCTGGTCGAACTGGGTTGGTCGGCCTCCAATTCCGGCATTTGCAAAACATCCATCCACCCGGCCGTGTGTGTCCAGAGTCTGTTTGAAGCAGGTTTCTACCGCCTGTTGGTCCGCAACATCGCATTTCAAGGCTGAAACCTTAGGGCCATACCGCTGCAGTGTTTCGAGGGCTTTGGCATTTTTGTCA
>JABGVY010000253.1 GCA_018645845.1 Gammaproteobacteria bacterium
CTGGCATTTGGCATTGGTGCGACTGGAGAGGCCGCAACAAATTGGATATTTAACGCACTTACATTTTTTTTCTATAACCAGATTCTGGGGCTTTCTGGAACGTTGACGGCGGCTGCTGTGACTATCGGCATTGTCTCTGATGCGTTCACGGACCCGCTTGTCGGCTCGATTTCAGACCGCTGGCAATCTCGCCTGGGACGTCGTCACCCCTTCATGTTTGCGGCGCCCTTGCCGCTAATTGTAACGATTTACCTGATTTTCAACCCGCCTGCTGATTTTGAAGGTCTTTATCTGTTCGCATGGTTTGCGCTGTTCACCGTATTGATGCGTGTCTGCTCCACCCTGTTTGCTGTGCCTCATCTGGCAATGGGAGCAGAACTCTCTGACGATTACATCGAACGCACTCGGGTCATGAGTTACAACAATGTTTTTACTTACATTGGCGTGATTGTCATGCACGTTGTTGTCTGGTTTGTTATTTTTCCAAGCTTCGATGATGGCCGTATGACCCAGATGGCATACAACCCCGTGGTTACATTCTGCGCCAGTCTCGTTATGGTCTGCATGCTTGGCTCCGCTTACGCGACTCGGAGTCAAATCCCAAGAATGAAGAAGGTGCCCGATGATCTGCCGCGTCTCAGCACCCGGCAATTAATTCGGGAGATGTATTCAGCAATGCGTAACAGGAACTACCTTTTCCTGTTGCTAGGGCTGTTCTTTTTATCTATTACCATCGGCACCCATGAAACACTGGGGCTGTATATGTTCACTTTCTATTGGGAATTCTCGGACCAACAGATAGGCTGGCTCATTCTTGGTAACGTCTTTGGGTACGCTATTGGTTTCACTGTGACTGCGCGTATTCACCAAATTATCGAAAAGCGATGGGCTATTGTCTGGTCTGCAGCCGGCCTAAGCGTCGCCTGGTCGAGTGCTGTTACGTTGCGGCTTTTTGACCTGGCACCCGAGAACACCACTTGGACGCTCGCTAGTTTCGTTGTGTTCTTTGGCACAATTGCTTCGGCCTGTGGCTCGATACTTAACATCAGTGTCATGTCAGCCCTGGCAGACATAGCAGATGACCATGAACTGAATACTGGTCGACGCCAGGAAGGGATTTTCTATTCCGCACGGACCTTCTTCGCCAAGGTCACCAATGGAATCGGTCACGTTGTCGCGGGTATTGCCCTGGACATCATCGAATTTCCGCAGGGCGTCGAAGCCAGTCAGATTCATCCGGACAAAATCTATGCGCTCGGTTTACTCGATGGACCGTTTGCTATGATCTGGGGCTTGATCGCGGCCTGTATCTACGCTGGATATCGAATCGACCGTGCATATCATGCGAAAATTCGAGAACAGTTACAGAGACGCGTGAACCCTAGCGAAGGGTAAAACCTGGTTCTACCCAAACGGGTCCTTTGCATTCGGCTCATTTCACACTGAGAACAATGATGTTGAGATGGTCTAAAAAACGCCGGCGGTAGCCCCCTTCCTGTGTTGAGGCGATGGTTGCTGCAATTTTAATCATATTGCTTAAGTCATTGCTGAATGACATTAACCAGATTGGTTTCAAGATTTATGCCGCCTCTATCATGTGTATCATGGTCCAACCTCTTCAAATAAGGGCACAGGGTTTGAGTAATCTACTTACGGCTGCGGACCGATCTGCGATTTTAGAACTCGTCGCGGAGTACAGTTTCAGGTGGGATGCCGCAGAAGCGGAGGAGTTTTCCCTGCTCTTTACTGAAGATGCAGAGTGTAAATTTTACCTGAATGGTGAATCTGATCCGTCTAGCGAATTACGCGGGCGCGATAGCATGCGTGAAGCTGCAAAGGTTCGGGCCGGGTATTTCAAGAAAATTGGGCTGATCACCAAGCATCTCATGCCTAATACGGTTATCACGGAGATTGACGCCAGGACTGCAAGTTTGCGGACGCAGGCGCTAATAACATGGCAAATGCTTGCCAAGCAGCCATTGCCGCAGCCTGTTCAAGCTGGCTACTACGATAGCCTTGTCGTTCTTACACCGGAGGGATGGAAATTTAAGCGTAGGGACGTTCGATTGAATGGAGTGTTCAAAGTTAAGGCGGTATTCGGATGATGATGCCAACCTGTAAAGTGCCTGAATGCAGAGTATCCGTTTACCAAAGGCATCTAGGAAGTCCTTTGAACCTGCTCGTGCTGTGACGAAGGTTTTACCAGGGGCGGAGTAGGGGTTTTATCAGATTGGGTTTCTTTCCATTAATTGTCTGGCGATAATAATTCTTTGCATTTCATTTGTACCCTCACCAATACACATAAGGGGCGCATCCCGGTAATAGCGTTCCACGTGGGACTCTTTGGAATAACCATAGGCGCCATGAATTCGCATGCACTCGGATGCATTTTCCATTGCGGCTTCGGAAGCGAATAATTTCGCCATGCCGGCTTCCATATCACACCTTTC
>JABGVY010000218.1 GCA_018645845.1 Gammaproteobacteria bacterium
CCTGGAAGGTCAACTATTACGCAATCACGATTCTTATCGGTAAAGGTGCCGATCTTTTTCTCAACCGTTACACCGGGCCAGTTACCGACTTTCTGGTGTGAACCGGTCAGCGCATTGAAAAGCGTTGTCTTTCCGCAATTGGGATTCCCTATGAGTGCAATTCTGAAAGCGTTCACGAGTCCAGCTCAACCCTGACAAGACTGGCTTCGCTTTTACGAATGCTCAGTAGTGTGTGACCAACCTTTACCTGCAGGGGGTCTCCGAAGGGTGCAATATGCAGCACATCGACCCATACGCCTGGATATAACCCAAGCGCATAGAGGCGGCTCTGGAAATCACTATGATCGATGGCAGCGCCGATGATACGGCAGCGGCCAGGTGGTGCCACATCTGCAAGGGTCATAAGGAGGCCGGGCGAAACAAAGATGAGAATTATTATCATTTAGCTGGGCAAAGTAAAGCACAGGTTTATCTGGGCAATAAACAGGCGGTCAGCGGATGTCCGTTCGAATAAGCATAAAAATGCCCACTGGCTCTCGCCCTCAATCCTGTATCGCAGCTAAGTCTTTCATACGTGTGGTCAAAGTTCCGAAACGATATGCCCCCCGTCAACGACTACTGTTGATCCCGTCATATAGCGTGATCCATCTGACGCCAGCAGCAGCAAGGGACCGTCAAGGTCTTCAAACTCTCCGTAACGACGCATTGGAATGCCTTTTACAAAGGAATCGGATCTTTCGCTTTCAAGCAGTATTCGACTCACATCCGTGAGGATGTATCCCGGCGCAAGAGAGTTCACGCGAATACCATAGCGTGCACCTTCCAAAGCCATGATTTCAGTCGCTTTAACCAATGCTGCCTTCGATACTGCATAGGGGAACTGGCCTTTGATCGTTCTATAAGCAGTGATAGAGGCGACATTAATAATATTACCCTCGCTTTGTTTGTTTTTGACCACGGACTCTGTATACATCTTGGACAATCGCCAGACTGATTTCAGATTGGTATCCAGCACGAAGTCCCAGTCATCCTCATCGATCATCGCATAGGTTTTAGCCCCGGCCTCAACCCCGGCGTTATTGATCAGCACATCAACAGTCCCGAATGCTTCCTCCGACTGGTGCAAAAATTCTGCACAGGAATCGGGAATCGTGACGTCAAGGGGTATACCCAGAGCCCGCCCACCGCTCTGGTTAATTTCCGAAACACGATCTGCTATTTTTTCGGCCCGTCTCGCTCCGAGAATCACATTGGCTCCAGCTCCTGCCAATACTCCGGCAAAATGGTGCCCAAAGCCCGATGATGCGCCCGTTATTGCAATATTTTTACCTTTGAGTGAAAACAGATCCACACTAATCCCCTCTAACTAGTTATCAGAAAGCTATAGGAGCAAATGCCAATGTCGTTTTCAAGAAGCGAATGACCGTTGAGCTAAAAAGTCATCATTTCAAACAATAATTGGAGAGATGCCAGTACTCGAATTAGCACTTTTCTGCGTCCAGGGCGGGAAACCTTATTTGCTGTCGTTCTGTCCCCGGCATCCTCTCCTCAACCGACGCTGGTCGCCGTAGTAAAATGCTAGCTTTCAAAGCGACCGCGGTTGAGGTTATCTACGCCTAATTATTGGCCGTCAGAGCGTTCGATCAAACCAGTTAACGGTGGACGACAGCAGGCGTTCACTATAGCCAGGCTGGGTTTCATCGAGCACATGGAACAGGTGATCAGCGCCACCCATCAAAATGAAAGCCTTGTCATCAGTTGGTGCAAGCCTTAACCAATCAGCGTCACGCCTTGGCAGAAAGTCCTGGTCACCGCGTATTGTCAGTAACGCACCCGTATACCGCGCCAGGTTGCTCTCGACGTTGACACCGACGAACCCAGAGATAAACGCTCGGGTTAGCGTAATATCAGTCCAATCTTTATAGACTGCGCGGCCTTCTTTCATGGCTTTTCGAGTCGCCGCGTCATAGGCTGCATCGCCGGCGATGTGCATTTGCGCTGCAGCAGCCCACAGCACCATGGTCTTAAAGGTATCCGGATATCGACCTACCAAGCCCATTGCCGTAAGGCCGCCCAAAGAGTATCCCTGGACCCCTAGCGATGCGTTTGGAAATTTACCTTTTAAAAACTGCAGAGCGGCATCCGCCTCGCCGACCCGGGAGTCGAAGGTGGAGGTCACCACATAACCTGTCCTTGCGCCTTCACCGCTGAAGTTAATCCGGAAACTCGCGATACCCCTCTGCGCGAGCAGCCCTGCAAGGTCGCCATAAAGATTACCGACTTCGTTCATATCGGCATTCCAGCCATGCAGCAGCAAAACTGCTTTTTGGGTAACCCCCACGGGTGTTTCTAAAATACCCTCAACACCCACCGGCAATTTAACCAGGACCATTTTTGCATGGAGCGAATTACTGAGCATCAAAATGCAGGCCAGCATGAAAAATCTAGGCATTTTTTAGCGCTTTCTTGAGTCCAGAATACTTGGGTTGGTCGATCGCAATTTGGTTAACCACTGTCTGACGCAAATGATTCTGCAGCGCCTCATTGTCTAACGAGATTTGTCCATCACGCAGTCCTGTCACCAGTCGCCTTTTAAGCGCATCAAGGCCTTCGTCTGACTGTAAAAGCACCTGAAGCCTATCGAGCTCCAACGCCTGATGAATGGGACCTAACGTTAATTCGCGCAGCACAATGTCCAGTGAATTGGCAGCCACCCGCGACAAAAAGTTTGCCCGGCCGGTCGTTTCATCCATGACATCGTTGCGAAGGAAATCTCTGACACTGACAAGCAACTCATCAGTTCGTGGAATATCCACACTCGAGAATCCCGGTGATTCCTCAACCATCTCAACGGGTCCTGGAATCAGCAGATTGACACAATCCACCTGGCATTCAGAGGTGCGCCGACCAATCGCCGGTCGTTCCACGGTTTGGTCCGGGCCACTTCGGTAATGTTCCGCCATGCCCAGACACCCTACGGACCACCAGAACGACCCAAATACTTCCCAGAATTTTACATGGTCAGGATCGACAGCCTTGCCGGACTCGTCTTCATATCCTTTGAACAGGTCCTCATATTGACCGAACCCACCCACCGGATCACTCGAACCAAATCGCCAGGAATTAGTACAGATCCAACCAAGGTCTCGCATCGGATCGCCGACATGGGCTACTTCCCAGTCAAGCACAGCGACAATCCCATTTGGGGACAATAAAAAATTACCGTTTCGAAAGTCATTGTGAACCAGCGCCGTCTCGTATTGCTCGGGCAGGTTTTCCATTAACCAACAAGCCACATAATCGATCATAGGTTGAGGCGTATCCAATAGACGGTATCGCTCCCAGGTCTGCTCAACAAATTCTGCTGGCGGAATTTCCCAGAGCCGTTCCCTTAACCCAGTCGCATCGAGGTCAATGGAATGAATCTGCGCCAAAACCTTGCCGCACTCGTAAGCCAGCTTCGGGCGTATCGTTTCGAATTCGGGCGATCGAACAATTCTTGCGCCCAGCGCTTCACCATCGAGCCATTGCATTAAGAAGCCATCGCCAAGGTCGTCTTCGCGTTGCAGCACGTAATAAACTTCGGGCTCGGGCACACCGACAGCCAATGCGCTTTGCATCAACAGAGCCTCTACATCAAGACCCGGGTGCTGCGGCGTTATTTCTGCGTACTCACCCCCTGGTGTTCGCCTCAAGGCCAAACGCTGTTGC
>JABGVY010000441.1 GCA_018645845.1 Gammaproteobacteria bacterium
ATTATCGGGCTGATGAACGATTATGTATTTGGACGTGAAGACGCTATCGGCTGGTCGCTCTCCTCGCTGGCTTTCGTGAATTATGCGATAGCGGCGGTATGTTTATACCTTTGCCTGGAGCCCCTGAAGGATGCTGTCAGCAGGGTGCACGAGTATGCGGAAGACTAATTTTAGCCGGGCTGATGTAGTTGGTCTATTTTGGTCGGGGAAAGGGGGCTATCTTGGTTTTGCCCCGCCGCCGACGCGAAGTATTTCCCCACTGATCCAACTGGCCGCATCTGACGCCAGGTAAATACACGCGGAGGAAATGTCGTCAGGGGTGCCAAGTCGACCCAGTGGAATATTCCATTCTTCCAGGATTTGATCCAGTTGGCTTTCATCCCGGCCAATAGCTTTCAGCATGACTTCCGTTGGGATGGCCCCTGGAGCAACAGCGTTGACCCGAATGTCGGGCGCAAATTCCGCAGCAAGGGTCCAGGTCAGGGAGTTGGTGCCGGCTTTAGCGGCGCCATAGTGAGCACTGCCGGGGACTGGACCCGTGCCGGCCCCGGAGGTTATGTTGATGATTGAGCCTTTCTCCATGTACTTAGCGGCGGCGATGCTGCCCGTATAAATCGAAGTCAAGTTCAGGGCGATCGTCCTGTCCCATTCGTCTCGTGGTAACTCTCGTATAGACATTCGCATAGGAGATCCGCCGGCATTGTTCACCCAGATAGTGAGTTTGCCATAGGCGTCGATCGCTGCTTTTCCTAAAGCATCAAGTGCGGCATCGTCTGTGACATCGGTTGTGACCGCGATTGCCTCTCCTCCGTCGGTCCGAATGGCTTCTGCAACAGCCTCGATTTCCTTCGTTCTGCGCGCAGCGACAACCACCCTGGCCCCGGCTTTGGCGAAATCTTTTGCGATGCCTTCCCCAATACCCCGGCCAGCGCCGGTGACGACAGCTACCTGTCCTTCGAGGCTATATCGATCGAGTATGCTCATTGTGAAGGTCAGGCCGCCGCTTGTTTCGCGTCTTCAAGACGCTGTTTGAGTTCTAAGAGTTCCTTGTGGAGTTCTTCGGGAACATGATTCCCATAGGTGGCGTAGTAGTCCTCAATCAGCGGGATCTCTTCAAGCCAACCATCAACTTCTACTCTCAGTAGCTCTGCGATCTGGGTATCGGTGAGGTTAAGACCCGAAAAATCCAGCCCATCAACGTTGGGTAGGTTACCGATAGGCGTTTCAACTGCGTCCGCCGTACCTTCACAGCGTTCGAATATCCATTTCAGGATGCGGGAATTTTCACCGAACCCTGGCCATATAAATTGGCCGTCGTCGTCTTTTCTGAACCAGTTGACGTAGTAAACCTTGGGAAGCCTAACGTCCTGCTGCTGGCCCGTGTTAATCCAATGACTCCAGTAGTCGGCCATGTTGTAACCGCAGAAAGGGAGCATCGCCATGGGGTCTCGTCGAAGTTCGCCGATCTTGCCCGCCGCGGCGGCGGTTTTTTCCGATGAAACAATGGAGCCAAAGAAGGTTCCTTGCTGCCAGTTCCTGGCCTCGTTCACGAGCGGTACAACCGTTGCTCTTCTTCCGCCGAATAAAATGGCACTAATGGGTACACCCTTTAGGTCTTCCCATTCATCTGCGATAACGGGACACTGGGCGGCGGATACAGTGAACCTTGCATTAGCGTGAGCTGCCGGTGTCTCAGAGTCCGGTGTCCAGTCATTACCCTTCCAGTCAATCAGGTGTTCGGGTGCATCGCCGATACCTTCCCACCAGACATCGCCATCATCGGTTTCGGCGACGTTGGTAAAGATACAGTTTTCGGTAAGGCTTTCCATGGCATTGGCATTGGAGTCCATGCCTGTGCCTGGCGCGACACCAAAAAACCCGGCTTCAGGGTTAATGGCATAAAGTTGACCATCATCGCCAAATTTCATCCAGCAGATATCGTCACCGACTGTTTCAACCGTCCAGCCGGGAATAGTAGGAACGAGCATCGCCAGATTGGTCTTGCCACATGCGCTGGGGAACGCGCCGGCAATGTAATGGGACTGACCTTCAGGATTAGTCAGTTTCAGAATCAGCATGTGTTCCGCCAGCCAACCCTCGTCCCTCGCCATGACAGAAGCGATTCTTAGCGCAAAGCATTTTTTACCGAGCAAGGCATTACCACCGTAGCCGGAACCGAATGACCAAATCTCGCGTGTCGTCGGGAAATGGGCGATGTGCAGTTTCTCTGGATTGCAGGGCCATGGGGCATCTGCCACGCCGTCCTCCAGCGGAACACCCACTGAGTGCACACAGGGGACGAATTCTCCGTCTTCTCCCAGTTCATTCAGGACGGGCTGGCCGACCCGGGTCATAATGTGCATGCTAGTGACGACGTAAGGTGAATCGGTGATTTCGATACCGATATGGGCGATTGGAGAACCTACAGGTCCCATTGAAAAGGGGATGACGTACATGGTTCGGCCACGCATACAACCTTCGAACAGTCCTGTCAGCGTTGAACGCATTTGATCGGGTTCTATCCAGTTGTTGTTTGGGCCCGCATCCTGTTCGTCTTCTGAACAGATATATGTCCTGCTCTCCACCCTTGCGACATCCGCCGGATCCGAACGTACGAGGTAGCTGTTAGGCTTTTTTTCTTCGTTGAGTTTTTTTGCGACACCTGCGTCTAAAAGCAGGCCCCACATGCGATTGTATTCATCAGTGCTGCCATCGCAAATAACCACGGCTTTTGGCTGGCATAGGTGTTTCATCTCTTCTAGCCAAGCCGCAAGCTTGTTGTGTTTCAGCATCAATTTTCGCCCTTTTTGTGTGTGCCGTTACCATAAAACTGCGCCCGAAGCCGCAGGGTCGCAAGTCGCGGAAGAATAACGTATTCAGTTCTCTAAATCGACGAGTGACCATGATTTTTATGGGTTTCTATTCGAGTCTCTATTGATGGGTTGCCTCAGTTTTGTGGGGGTTGCAGGGTAAGGTTCTGTTAGGATGCCCATCATGCAACTCCAGCCCACCAGAAGTCTCGATGAATACCGGCCCTATTGGGCAGAATGTTTCGGTATTGCGCCATTTTTGCCCACCTCAAGGGCAGAGATGGATGCCCTGGGTTGGGATAGCTGTGATGTGATCATTGTCACCGGGGATGCCTATGTGGACCACCCCAGCTTTGGCATGGCCGTTATTGGCCGGGTGCTGGAAGCCCAGGGTTTCCGGGTTGGCATCATCGCGCAGCCCGAATGGCGTGGGACGGAAGAGTTTTCTGCTCTGGGAAAGCCTAATCTCTATTTTGGGGTTGCGGCGGGCAATATGGATTCCATGATAAACCGTTATACCGCCGATAAAAAAATCCGTCACGATGATGCCTATACCCCGGGTAACATCGGTGGTCGGCGGCCCGATCGGTCAATCATTGTGTATTCTCAGCGTTGTCGGGAAGCGTTCCCAGACGTGCCGATTGTCATAGGGAGTATCGAGGCCAGTCTTCGGCGGATCGCCCATTTTGATTACTGGAGCGAGAAAGTACGCCGATCGGTGCTGCTGGATGCAAAAGCCGATATGTTGCTGTTTGGTAACGCAGAAAGGGCCATCGTTGAACTGACGCATCGAATGGCCTCGGGTGAAGCCGCTGCTGATATCCGGGATATTCGAGGGACAGCCTACGTCACGGATGAGCCGCTGCCAGGTTGGCGGGGACTGGATGAAAGCCGGCTGCCGGATGAAAAGACTGGGAGCGGGCTTCGATTAATGATGGAAGCGGTACCAGAGTATATAGAGCTGCCGTCTTTTGAATCGGTTCGGGGTGACAAGGCTTTGTATGCACACGCATCACGTCTGCTGCACCGGGAGACGAATCCCGGTAATGCTCGCGCGCTGGCACAACGACACGGAGACAAGGTTGTTTGGTTGAACCCTCCGCCGATTCCGCTTACCACACCGGAACTCGACTGGGTGTTTGAGCGCCCTTACCAGAGAATCCCTCATCCTGGATACGGCGGCGACAATATTCCTGCCTTTGAAATGATCAGGCATTCGGTCAATATCATGCGCGGCTGCTTTGGCGGCTGTACCTTTTGTTCGATTACCGAACATGAAGGTCGTATTATTCAGAGCCGCTCAGAAGAATCGATTATCAACGAGATTAGCGAAATCCGGGATAAATCCCCGGCGTTCACTGGCGTGATTTCAGATCTTGGTGGTCCCACCGCAAACATGTGGCGCTTGAACTGCAAAGACAAAGAAATCGAAGAGTCGTGCCGCAGGCCTTCCTGCGTCTATCCTTCTATTTGCAAGAACCTGAATACGGACCAGACCCCACTGATTTCCCTTTACAGAAAAGCGCGTGAAGTGGAGGGGGTCAAAAAGGTCCTGATTGCATCGGGTCTGCGCTATGACCTTGCGGTTGAGACGCCGGAGTACGTTAAGGAATTGGTGACAGAACATGTCGGTGGGTACCTGAAGATTGCGCCGGAACACACAGAGCAGGGCCCGCTTTCTAAAATGATGAAGCCCGGTATCGGAACCTATGATGCGTTTAAAGCGATGTTCGAGAAATACTCGCAAGAAGCAGGTAAAAAGCAGTATCTGATCCCGTATTTTATAGCGGGTCATCCGGGAACGACCGATGAAGACATGTTAAATCTCGCGAGATGGCTGAAGGAAAACGGTTTTCGAGCCGACCAGGTGCAGACGTTCTATCCGTCGCCCATGGCCACTGCGACTGCCATGTATTACTCGGAAAGAAATCCGCTGAAAAGAGTCGCTCGATCTTCTGGGTCTGTCAGTGTGGTGGCAAAGGCAAGACAACGCAGGTTGCACAAGGCCTTCCTGCGCTACCACGATCCGGACAACTGGCCCATGCTGCGTGAGGCGCTTCGAAAAATGGGTCGCAGCGATCTGATCGGTAACGGGAAGATGCACCTGATACCAAGAACGCAGTTTTCAAAGCCCGGCTACCGCAGTTCTCGTCCATTTTCGACCCAGCACAATGGTCTACCCAGGAACCCAGGACAAAAAAGGCGTAAGTAGCTTTTAAAGGTCAGACTGCCTCTGCAA
>JABGVY010000214.1 GCA_018645845.1 Gammaproteobacteria bacterium
GTCGCCTGGACGGAACAGGGTGCCGTCGACCTGAATGAAATAGAGGAACTGCAACTTAAGGCGCGCCTTGAAGGCAGGGTTCTGGAAGTATCAGCGGTCGATAAGTTTCCAAAAATGACCAACTACGTCATCCCCTCTGGTACTCGAATAGCACACTCAGCCCGCGTGCGCCTTGGCGCCTATGTTGGTGAAGGAACAACTGTAATGCATGAGGGATTCATCAATTTCAACGCCGGCGCACTGGGACCCAATATGATTGAGGGCCGCATCTCACAGGGTGTGACCGTCAGTGGTGGCACTGACCTGGGCGGTAGTGCGAGCACGGCCGGTACGCTTTCAGGCGGTGGTAACATCGTTATCAGCATTGGCAAGGACTGTTTGATTAGTGCGAACGCTGGAACCGGTATTCCGCTGGGAGACAGATGCACCATTGAAGCTGGCCTCTATATTACCCCAGGCACTGTCGTCCAGATCATGGACGAGGACAGAAACATGCTGAAGCCCGCTAAAGCTAAAGACCTGGCAGGACAGTCCGATCTTCTGTTCCTGCGGAATTCACAAAACGGGATTGTCGAGTGCAGAACCAATAGAAGTGCTATTAAACTTAACAGCACCCTGCACAGCAACAACTAAGGGAAGCTCTGATTATGAGGATTTTTTCGTGAGGACAAGGCGAACACGCACGGAGATAAATCGCGGATGTGCTCTAAATTCGCGATTTATTGAGTGCGCGTTCAACGCAGTCATCGAGGGGAAAGTGATGCGGCATACCGACCTTAATCAGAGATTCCCCAGCATTCGATAACGGGCGAGTAAATGTCAAATTCCGACACCATTTCACTTGCGCAGCAGTTGATCCGTGAGCCATCCGTCTCGCCGGAGGATGGGCGCTGCCAACAGATCATAGCCAGCTACCTGACCAATCTGGGGTTCACTGTCGAACATCTGCCTTTTGGTCCGGTGAAAAACCTCTGGGCCACCAGGCAGGGTTCCGCTAGCGGCCCTTTATTTAGCTTTGCAGGACACACAGATGTCGTTCCAACCGGTCCTGAGAGCGAATGGCTGATATCACCATTCGAGGGCAAAGTGTCAGGAGACATGCTTCACGGGCGAGGTGCTGCGGACATGAAGGGTTCCCTGGCGGCCATGTTGACTGCCACCTCTCGCTTCGTCACACAAGTAGATGACTATCAAGGCACTATCGCTTTTCTAATCACTTCAGATGAAGAAGACGCCGCGACAGACGGGACCGTGAAAGTCATGGATACGCTTGAATCACGAGGTACTAAAATCGACTACTGTCTGATCGGAGAACCCTCGAGCTCCCAAACCGTGGGCGATGTTGTCAGGGTAGGCCGCAGGGGGTCTCTGGGTGGCACTGTTATTATCAAAGGTATTCAAGGGCATGTGGCCTATGCTGATGAAGCACGAAACCCCATTCATGAAAGTGCACCAGCACTGCTCGAACTAACGACCACACTGTGGGATAAAGGTAATGAATTTTTCCCCGCAACGACGTTCCAGATATCGAACATCAGCGCAGGCACCGGCGCGAGTAATGTCATTCCCGGAGAACTGCGGGTTGAATTCAATTTTCGTTTTTCAACTGAATCAACCGAGCAATCACTGCGGCGGAAAACCGAAGAAATTCTCTCCAGACACTGCTCGGAATACCTAATCGACTGGCGACTTTCTGGCCCACCTTTCCTGACCACCGTCGGCGCCCTGATCCCGGCGGTCCAGGCAGCAATACTAAACCGCTCAGGAATAGACACGGAACTATCGACTGCTGGTGGCACTTCCGATGGTCGATTCATCGCCCCAAGGAATGTTGAAGTCGTTGAGCTTGGGCCATGCAACGCTACCATACACAAGGTCAATGAACAGGTTTCTGTCAAAGACCTCGACGCGTTGTCGGTGATCTACGAAGACATTCTCGGGGCATTGCTGAGCCAATGACAGTGGGCAATGCGATACAACCGGACGTTGAAATCTACGTAAAACGAGTGGAGATCAGCGATATTATCGAATGGATCAGCCTTTACTTTTCTATTGATAAACAAAAGACCGTTAGCTCAACGCTCAAATTGAAACTGACCAGAGACGGCAGTGCAATGACCTGCACCATTGCCGAAAATGTCGCTAAGGGTGGCTACACATCTATCTGGTTTGATTCCACCAGCACACCCTGGCAGACCGATGAAGAATGCGCGCGGGACGCCTATAACCATTTCCA